>NZ_JAFCTQ010000051.1:0-35414 GCF_049896105.1 Janthinobacterium sp. PSPC3-1
ATGTGAAGGATTTGCATACCCCCGATTTAACCAGCGATCTGCCTAGCTGAACAGGCTGGGGTTCGTGGAGCGCTTACAGCGTGTCTCCGTATTCACCTTATTTCACGACCGGCCAGCAGTTGCAGAATGGCAGTGGCGACTGCGGCACCTTGGCCGACTGCTTCGGGCTGCCGCTCAAGAGCGAAGCGCCGCTGTATGATGTCTATCAGGTGACGCCGCATGGCCCGGTGACCGTCTTCGTCAGCCCGGTGGCGCCGACCGAAGAGCTGGGCGGGCTGGTGCGGCGCAAGGGTGGCGCCTTGCAGTATCTGCTGCCCAACCGGAAATTGTGGTCCGCCCCGGTGCTGGTCGGCACCATTACCAACTGAGGAGGCAATATGGACCAACAACTATTACAGGCGCGCGCGGTGGAGCTGGAACAGCTGCTGGCACGTCTGGCGCCCGGTGAGGCGGAGGCGGCGGACCTGTACAGTGCGCTGCGGCCGTTGCTGGCGCAGGCCATGGCAGGCACGCTGAGCATGCCGCTGGCATGGGGCCATATCCCTGGCGCGCGGCTATTTACGGAAGGCAGCCTGCGCCGCCTGCCCGAGCTGGAACAGGCCTATGCGCGTTTTCGCATCGAAGCGACCGGCGGCGAGTCGCCGGCCCTGCGCAAGCTGCGCGGCGATATGGAATCACGCTGATCCTCTGCATTTGAATATCATTTGTTGTTTCCAGGTAATTGAGAGTTAGTATTTCTTGACGACAAAATAGTAATCGCTGACGATGGCGCATCCCTTCGATTTTCCTTTTTTATTGGATGCCCCAATGTTGTCCTCCCTCAAGGCCCGGTTGATCGCCATTGCCGTTTCCATCGTCGTGCTGGCCATGCTGGCCGTCGCCATCGCCAACTTCTTTACCACCCGCAGCAGTACCCTGGCCGCGCTCGATACACAGATGCAGCAGCTGTCGCACAGCCATGCGCAAGCGATTGCCGAATGGTTGCGTTCGAAACAGGCGGTGGTGGCGTCGATGAAAATCGGCGCCCAGCAGGAAGATCCGCTGCCATCCCTGAAAGCGGCCGAGCAGGCCGGCATCTTCGACATGGCGTATGTCGGTTTTGCCGACAAGCATGCGGTGTTTTCGCAGGAGCGCAAGCGCGCCGCCGACTATGACCCGACGGCGCGCCCCTGGTACAAGCAGGCGCTGGCAACCGGCGGACCGATCATCACGACGCCATATATCGGCGCCAGCACGGGCAAGCTGGTGGTGACCTTTGCCGAACCGCTGGGCGACAAGGGTAATCCCGCCGGCGTGCTGGCGGCTGACGTGATGATGGATGTCGTCGTGAAAAACGTCGCCTCGATCAAGCCCACACCGTCCAGCTATGCCTTCCTGGTCGATGGCGGCGGCAAGATCATCGCCCACCCGGATGACAAGCTGACCTTGAAGCCATTGTCCGAACTCGACGGCAAGCTGACCTCGCAGGCGCTGGCCGAGATTGAAAAGAGTGGCGACAGCGAGACCATCCGCCTGGGCGAGCGCGAAGGCATCTTGCATGTGAGTAAAGTGCCGGGCAGTGACTGGCTGCTGGCCACCGTGCTCGACCGTGCGGAAGCGACGCATGCCCTGACCTCGATGCTGCGCGCCTCGGCCCTGACCGCCTTGCTGGTGCTGGTGCTGGCCGCCACCGTGCTGAGCGCCCTGGTGGCACGCGCCTTGCGCCGCCTGGGCCTGGTGCGCGATGCGCTGAACGCGATCGCCACCGGCGACGGCGACCTGACCAGCCGACTCGATGCCACTGGCACGGACGAGCTGGCGCAGATCGCCAAGGCCTTCAACTTGTTCGTGGAAAAGATTGCCACCGTGCTGGTGCAGATCCGCAGCATCAGCGCCCTGGTGCGCAGCGAGTCGGCCGATATCGCTGCCGGCAATGCCGACCTGTCGTCGCGCACGGAAGCGCAGGCGGGCGCGCTGGAGCAAACCGCCAGCTCGATGGACGAGTTGACTTCCACCGTGAAACAGAATGCGGAAAACGCGCATGCGGCCAATGAGCTGGCCGTGTCCGCCTCGCAAGTGGCGGCCAAGGGAGGTGTAGTGGTGCAGCAGGTGGTGGGCACCATGGCCGGCATCCAGGAAAGCTCGCGCAAGATCGTCGACATCATCGGCGTGATCGACGGCATCGCCTTCCAGACGAATATCCTGGCGCTGAACGCGGCCGTCGAGGCGGCGCGCGCCGGCGAACAGGGCAGGGGCTTTGCGGTGGTGGCGTCGGAAGTGCGCAACCTGGCGCAGCGTTCGAGCCAGGCCGCGAAAGAAATCAAGGAACTGATCGGCGACTCGGTGGAAAAAGTGGGCGCCGGTGGCCGCCTCGTCGATGAAGCGGGCCAGACCATGGGCCAGGTAGTGGCGTCGGTGCAGCAACTGGCCACCATCATGAGCGAGATCACGGTCGCCAGCCGCGAACAGAGCGCCGGCATCGGCGAGATCAATACGGCCGTCACGCACATGGACACCATGACGCAGCAAAATGCCGCGCTGGTCGAGCAGGCCGCGGCCGCCGCCGAAAGCCTGCAGGAGCAGGCGGTGGACCTGGCGCAGGCGGTCGGCATGTTCCGCCTCGGCGATACGGTAGCAGACAGTGCGCCGGCCAGGCCGGTGAAAGCGCGCCCGGCGGCTGCCGTTGCCGCGCCGCGTGCCCAGGCCAGGGCCCTGCCTGCCGTCCGCGCGACAAAGCTGGTCAAGGCGTCGAAGCCTGCCGCCGACGAGTGGGAAGAGTTCTGATGTAGATCGACTGTTTGCGCGCTCATCGGCGATTTTGTCCGGCCATGCCGCCAAAATTGCAGTTCGTCGCAATCGGCGTGTCTGGCGCAAGCGGTATGGCTATAGTGCTCACATACCGCAGCCAGACACCCCGAGGAGAACAACATGAACGTCGCCAAACACATGGAAGCCATCGTCATCACCGCCGCCGTCCTGCTCGGCGCCAGCTGCTACGCGCCGGCGCCCGCCGTGCAAGTGGCCAGCTCCAGCTACCAGGGCGTGGCCATCGCCAAAACGCCTGACGCGCATATCGTGCAGGTCAAGGCCAAGCGCCTCACGGCTATTGAAAAAGCCTTCTTCGCATAAGTGATTGCCAGCAATATTAGCCGCTGCTAGAGTGGCCGCTTGCCGTCGCACATAAAAACAAGATATCGAGGAATACAATGAAAAAAACCCTGCACTTTGCGCTGGCCTTCCTGGCCACTTTCGGCCTGCTGCGCGGCGTGTCCGCCGAAACGCGCCTGCTGGAAATGCGCACGGTCGACGCGCGCGTGGTGCGCGTCAAGCTCGACGGCGTGATGGAAGTGCGCATCCGCCAGGGCAATGTGGCGTCGCTGAGCATCACGGCCGACAAGCGCTATATCGCCGACGTCAGCACGGCGCAAAGCGGCGACACCTTGCATATCGAAACGGAAGTGCGCGGCTTCAAGCTGAACCCCGGTTCGATCCGCGCCGACCTGGTCTTGCCCAATCTGCGCGAAGTGAGCTCGGAAGGCTTCGGCAGCACCGACGTGTCCGGTTTTACGGGCGATGAGCTGACCCTGTCGCTGGAAGGGGCGGGCAGCGTGAAAGTGGTAGGCGACTACCGCAAATTGAGCGCCACCCTGGGCGGCGTGGGCAGCATGCAGCTGTGGATCGGCAATAACGACAAGGCCGAACTCGACCTGCAGGGAGCCGGTTCGGTGGTGCTGGGCGGCCGTGGCCGCGTGCTCAAGGCGTCGCTGGGCGGCCTGGGCAGCCTGAATGCGCAACAATTCGAAGCCGATGCGGTCAATCTGGATTTGAGTGGCCTGGGCAACGCCATCGTCAATGCCCGCAGCAATGCCAAGCTGAACCTCAGTGGGCTCGGCTCGGTAATGGTATATGGCAAGCCTGCCAACCGCGATGTCAGCGTCGACGGCCTTGGCAAAGTCAGCTGGAAATAAGGGAGTTCCCGGGTGTCCCGCCGTCGTGCGAGATAATAAAAAGCAGTCAGACCACATCCCATTCCGATGAAAAAACTGATCATTACACTATGCATGCTGTTGGCGATACAGTTGCCGGCCAAGGCCGGCTTCAGCGAAGGTGCCAGCGCCTACAACAACAAGAATTATGCGCTGGCCTACAAGGAAATTCTACCGTTGGCCACCTCCGGCAACGCCGATGCCCAGCACCTGCTGGGCTTGATGTACTACATGGGGCGCGGCTTGCCTCAGGATTACAAGCAAGCCATGTTCTGGCACCGCAAGGCGGCCGAGCAAGGCAAGGCCGATGCGCAATATGTGGTGGGCGCCATGTATTACACGGGCAACGCCGTGCTGCAGGACCACAAGCAGGCCGTCAGCTGGTTTCGCAAGGCGGCCGAGCAGAACCATGCCGAAGCGCAGCAGGTGCTGGGCCTGATGTACCGTTATCACATGGGCGGGGTGCAGCAGGATAATGTGATCGCCTACATGCTGTGGAACCTGGCCGCCGCCAACGGCTCCTCGAATGCGGCCGACCAGCGCGCCGCCGTGGTGCGCAAGATGACGCACGAGCAGGTGGAGGAAGGGCAGGCCTTGTCGGCCAGGTGGAAGCCCGGCACGCCACTGCCGCGCAGCTCGAAAACGGGAGCCGAGTAGGCGTCTGCAAGGCGCGCAGGCTTGGCGTACAATCGCACTTTCCCTTTGAAAGTGCCTTGCCATGCGCGCCATTGAAATCAGTCAGCCCGGTCCCTCCGATGTCCTGCAAATCGCCGAACGGCCCCGGCCGGCATGGAAGGCGGGTGAGCTGCTGATCAAGGTGCACGCGGCCGGCATCAACCGTCCCGACGTGCTGCAGCGCCTGGGCAAGTATGCGCCGCCGCCCGGCGCTTCCGACCTGCCCGGCCTGGAAGTGGCGGGCGAACTGGTCGATGGTGATTTCGAGGGCACCGGTTTCAAGGTGGGCGACCTGGTCTGTGCGCTGGTGCAGGGCGGCGGCTATGCCGAATACTGTGTCGCGCCCGCCGGCCAGTGCCTGCCGCTGCCGAAAGGCTTGACGGCGCTCGAAGGCGCGTCCTTGCCGGAAAACTTCTTTACCGTCTGGAGCAATGTGTTCGACCGCTGCGCGCTGTCGGGCGGCGATACCTTGCTGGTGCAGGGCGGCAGCTCGGGCATCGGCGTGGCGGCGATCCAGCTGGCCAGCGCGCTCGGCCACCGCGTGTTCGCCACCGCCGGCAGCGATGAAAAAGCGCGCGCCTGCGAGGCACTGGGCGCCGAGCGCGGCATCAATTACCGTACCGAAGATTTCGTCGCCGTCGTCAAGGAGCTGACCGATGGCAAAGGTGTCGACGTCATCCTCGACATGGTCGGCGGCGACTACCTGCCGCGCGAAATCGCCTGCCTGGCCGACGACGGCCGCATCGGCCTGATCGCGGTGCAGGGCGGCACCAGGGCCGAGCTGGACCTGGGCACCTTGCTGCGCCGCCGCCTGACGGTGACCGGTTCGACCTTGCGGCCCCGTTCGGTGGCGTTCAAGGCGGCGATTGCGCGGCATTTGCGCGAGACGGTCTGGCCGCTGATCGAGGCCGGCAGGATCAAGCCCGTGATCTATAAAACCTTCCCCTTGGACAAGGCCAGCGAGGCGCATGCGCTGATGGAAGCGAGCACCCACATTGGCAAGATCATGTTGCAAGTTGCTTGAAAGCAGCAGCTAGCGGTTTGACCGCCAACAGTGGTAGCGTTAGAATGACGGGTTATTAAAATTTAGGCTACTATGCGTCGCAAACTCGTCGTCGGAAATTGGAAAATGAACGGCAGTCGCACCTCGAACGCGGTGTTATTGTCTGAAATAGTCGCTGGCCTGGGCGCCGATGGCGCCGCCAGCGCCGTCTGTGTGCCCGCGCCTTATCTGGCGCAGTGCCAGGCGCAATTGACAGGTTCAAGCCTGGCCTGGGGCGCGCAGGATGTTTCCGCGCAAGCCAGCGGCGCCTACACGGGCGAAATCTCGACCGCGATGCTGCAGGATTTTGCCAGCAGCTACGTGATCCTGGGGCACTCCGAGCGGCGCGCCTACCATGGCGAAACCGACGCGCAGGTGGCGGCCAAGACGGTGGCGGCGCTGGCGGCGGGCATCACGCCCATCGTCTGCATCGGCGAGCATCTCGACGAACGCGAAGCAGGGCAGACCGACGCCGTGGTGGCCAAGCAGCTGAATGTGGTGCTGGCGGCCATCGGCGAGGCCGACGTGGCGAAACTGGTGCTGGCTTACGAGCCGGTCTGGGCCATCGGAACGGGCAAGACGGCCACGCCGCAAATGGCCCAGGAAGTGCACCAGGTATTGCGCGGCCATCTGGCGGCAAAGAATGCGGTAGCGGCCGCTGGCGTGCAGATCCTGTACGGCGGCAGCATGAAGCCGGAGAACGCGAAAGAATTGATGGCAATGCCGGATATCGATGGCGGTCTGATCGGTGGGGCGGCATTGAAGGCGGCGGATTTCCTGGCGATTATTCACGCCGCTGATTGAATTACTTTAAACTAAGAATGGAATTGCAATGAACATGATGTTCAATCTGGTAGTGGTGGTACAGGTAGTGTCCGCTTTGTCGATTATTGCGCTGGTATTGCTGCAGCATGGCAAGGGTGCCGACATGGGTGCCGCCTTCGGTTCCGGCGCGTCCGGCAGCCTGTTCGGTGCGACGGGTTCGTCGAACTTCATGTCGAAGTCGACCGGCGTGGCCGCCGCCATCTTCTTCGGCGCCACGCTGGCGCTGTCGCTGATGGCCAACCAGCGCGCCACCACGGTGGGCGGCGGCGTGATGGACAAGGTTGTCAAGCCCGTGCCGGTGACCGGCGCCGGCGCCATTCCTGGTGCCGCTCCGGCCGCGCCGGTGGCGCCAGCGACGGGTGTGCCGGCGGCGACCTTGCCGGCTGCGCCAGCGGCCGCACCGGCTGCCGAAACCCCGGCAAACACGATTCCGAAGTAATCCGGAGTGCTTGTCGAGAGTAATTCTCATTACGGGCAGAATATTGCTCAATGTTTTGGCAGCACGGTAGGAAAACGCAGTTCAGAGGCATTAGCTGTAAAAATTTATCGTTTTTAATCTGTATTTAATGCATTTGTGCATTAACTTTGGCAGCAAAGCAGAGTAGAATACGGGCCTTACCGCCGACGTGGTGAAATTGGTAGACACGCTATCTTGAGGGGGTAGTGGCGAAAGCTGTACGAGTTCGAGTCTCGTCGTCGGCACCAGAAATCAGAAGCCAGCAACGGCGCACGAGCCATGGCTCGTTCAAAGTTGCTGGCTTTTTTTACGAGGATGTGTCGTTCGATCCTGATCGTAGCCCTGATTGGGATCGTGCGTTAGATACGCCGCAAATCACCGCGGCGTCCTCATTTAACCGATCGTTCAATATAAGCTCATCAAATCGTGAACCTCGAAAATTACTTCCCCGTCCTGCTGTTTATTCTTGTCGGCCTCGGTGTCGGCATCGCGCCCCAGGTCCTGGGCCGCATCCTGGGCCCTCACCGGCCTGACGCAGCAAAACTCTCCCCGTACGAATGTGGTTTTGAGGCATTCGAAGACGCGCGCATGAAATTTGATGTGCGCTACTATCTGGTTGCAATCCTGTTTATTTTGTTCGATCTGGAAACGGCATTCTTTTTCCCGTGGGGCGTGGCAATGCGCGACCTGGGCTGGGCCGGTTTCGTCACGATGATGGTGTTTATCGCCGAATTCGCGGTCGGATTTTGGTACATTTGGAAGAAAGGTGCCCTTGACTGGGAATAAGCCATGGCTATTGAAGGCGTATTAAGCGAAGGTTTCATCACCACCTCGGCCGACAAGCTGATCAACTGGGCGCGTACCGGGTCGATGTTCCCGATGACGTTCGGTCTGGCCTGCTGTGCGGTCGAAATGATGCACGTGGGCGCAGCCCGCTACGACATGGACCGCTTCGGCGTCGTGTTCCGTCCATCGCCGCGTCAGTCCGACGTGATGATCGTTGCAGGCACGTTGTGCAACAAGATGGCGCCGGCACTGCGCAAGGTCTACGACCAGATGGCCGAGCCGCGCTGGGTCATCTCGATGGGTTCCTGCGCCAATGGCGGCGGGTACTACCATTATTCGTATTCCGTGGTGCGCGGTTGCGACCGCATCGTTCCCGTTGACGTGTATGTGCCTGGCTGCCCTCCGACAGCCGAAGCGCTGCTGTACGGCATCATGCAACTGCAGAACAAGATCAAGCGTACCAGCACGATCGCACGCTAACCGGGCCGCTTCAGATTATGACAACACATTTAGAAGTATTGCAAAACGCCCTCGGCACTGCCCTGGGCGAACGCGTTAGCACGACCGTTGCGCTGGGCGAAGTCACCCTGGTCGTCAAGGCCGAGGACTACCTGGCCGTGATGCAGACCTTGCGCGACGATCCGACCCTGCATTTCGAGCAGATGCTCGACCTGTGCGGCGTCGACTACCTGACCTATGGCGACGGCGCCTGGACCGGCCTGCGCTATGCGGCCGTGTCGCATTTGCTGTCCGTCAAGCACAACTGGCGCGTGCGCGTGCGCGTGTTCGCGCCCGACGACGACATGCCGCTGCTGCCGTCGGTGGTGAACATCTGGCGTTCGGTCAACTGGTACGAGCGCGAAGCGTTCGACCTGCTGGGTATCCTGTTCGAAGGTCATAACGACTTGCGCCGCATCCTGACCGACTACGGTTTCATCGGCCATCCGTTCCGCAAGGACTTCCCGGTCTCCGGCTATGTCGAGATGCGCTACGACCCGGAACAGAAACGCGTGATTTACCAGCCCGTGACGATCGAGCCGCGGGAAAACGTGCCGCGCGTGATCCGCGAAGAACATTACGGGATGAAATAATGGCTGAGATTAAGAATTACACCCTGAACTTTGGGCCGCAGCACCCGGCCGCGCACGGCGTGCTGCGCCTGGTGCTCGAGCTCGATGGCGAAGTCATCCAGCGTGCCGACCCCCATATCGGCCTGCTGCACCGCGCCACCGAGAAACTGGCCGAACAGAAGACCTATCTGCAATCGGTGCCGTACATGGACCGTCTCGACTATGTGTCGATGATGTGCAATGAACACGCCTATGTGATGGCGATCGAAAAGCTGCTGGGCCTGGAAGTGCCGCTGCGCGCGCAATACATCCGCGTGATGTTCGACGAGATCACCCGCGTGCTGAACCACCTGATGTGGCTGGGCGCGCACGCGCTCGACGTCGGCGCGATGGGCCCGTTCCTGTACTGCTTCCGCGACCGCGAAGACCTGTTCGACTGCTACGAAGCGGTATCGGGCGCGCGCATGCACGCGGCCTACTACCGTCCGGGCGGCGTCTACCGCGACCTGCCGGATGCGATGCCGCAGCACAAGGCGTCGATCATCCGCAACGCCAAGGCGATTGCCAAGCTGAACGAAAATCGCCAGGGTTCCTTGCTGGACTTTATCGAAGACTTCACGCGCCGTTTCCCGACCTATGTCGACGAATACGAAACCTTGCTGACCGATAACCGTATCTGGAAACAGCGTACGGTCGGCATCGGCGTGGTGTCGCCGGAAGATGCGCTGGCCATGGGCTTTACTGGCGCCATGCTGCGCGGCTCGGGCGTGCAGTGGGACTTGCGCAAGCAGCAGCCGTACGAAGTGTACGACCTGATGGACTTCGACATTCCTGTCGGCACCAACGGCGATTGCTACGACCGCTATCTGGTCCGCGTGGAAGAGCTGCGCCAGTCGAACCGCATCATCAAGCAGTGCGTCGAGTGGCTGCGCAACAATCCGGGTCCTGTCATGACCAGCAACCGCAAGGTGGCGCCTCCGGGCCGTGTCGACATGAAGACCAACATGGAATCGTTGATTCACCACTTCAAGCTGTTTACCGAAGGATTCCACGTGCCGCCGGGCGAAGCCTACAGCGCGGTCGAACATCCGAAAGGCGAGTTCGGCATTTACCTGGTGTCCGATGGCGCCAACAAGCCGTACCGCATGAAGCTGCGGGCACCCGATTATGCGCACTTGCAGTCGCTCGACGAAATGGCGCGTGGACACATGATTGCCGACGCCGTGACCATCATCGGTACGCAAGACATCGTGTTCGGCAGTATTGACCGCTAAGAGGCAAAAAGTATGTTGTTATCAGAGCAATGCTATAAAAAAATTGACCGCGAGCTGGCCAAGTACCCGGCCGACCAGCGTCAGTCGGCCGTGATGGCCGCGCTGGCCCATGCCCAGGATGAACTGGGCTGGCTGGCGCCGGAAACCATGAAGGAACTGGCCGACTATATCCGCATGCCGGCGATTGCCGTGCAGGAAGTGGCCACGTTCTACAATATGTACAACGTGAAACCGGTCGGCAAGCACAAGATCACCGTGTGCACCAACCTGCCATGCGCCCTGTCGGGCGGCGTGCGCGCTGCGGAATACCTGAAGCAGAAGCTGGGCATCGATTTCCGCGAAACCACCCCGGACGGCCAGTTCACGCTGGTCGAAGGCGAGTGCATGGGCGCTTGCGGCGATGCGCCTGTCCTGCTGGTCAGTAATAAAACCATGTGCAGCTGGATGTCGAACGAGAAGATCGACGCCATGCTGGAGGAACTCAAGAAATGACGTCACTCCACAACCGCCATATCGATCCATTGATCCTGAAGGATCTGGATGGCAAGAACTGGCATTTGCAAGACTATGTGAACCGCGGTGGCTATTCGGCCCTGCGCCGCATCCTGGAAGAGAAGATCACGCCGGAACAGATCATCGCCGACCTCAAGGCGTCGTCCTTGCGCGGCCGTGGCGGCGCGGGTTTTCCTACCGGCCTGAAGTGGAGCTTCATGCCGCGCCAGTTCCCGGGACAGAAATACCTCGTCTGCAATACAGATGAAGGCGAACCGGGCACTTTCAAGGACCGCGACATCATTCGTTACAATCCCCATGCCCTGATCGAAGGCATGGCCATCGGCGCTTACGCGATGGGCATCACCGTGGGTTACAACTACATCCACGGCGAGATCTTCCAGGAATACCTGCGTTTCGAAGAAGCGCTGGAAGAGGCGCGCGCCGCCGGTTTCCTGGGCGACAAGATCATGGGCAGCGAATTCTCGTTCCAGTTGCATGCGCACCATGGTTATGGCGCCTACATCTGCGGCGAAGAAACCGCGCTGCTGGAGTCCCTGGAAGGCAAGAAAGGCCAGCCGCGCTTCAAGCCGCCGTTCCCGGCCTCGTTTGGCCTGTACGGCAAGCCGACCACCATCAACAACACGGAAACCTTTGCGGCCGTGCCGTTCGTGCTGAACATCGGTCCGGAGAAATACCTGGCGATGGGCAAGCCGAACAACGGCGGCTCGAAGATCTTCTCGATCTCGGGTGACGTGGAATTGCCGGGCAACTACGAAGTGCCGCTCGGCACGCCGTTTGCCAAACTGCTGGAACTGGCAGGCGGCATGCGTGGTGGCAAGAAAATCAAGGCCGTGATTCCTGGCGGCTCGTCCGCGCCGGTGATCCGCGGCGACATCATGATGCAGACCGACCTGGACTACGACTCGATCGCGAAAGCCGGTTCGATGCTGGGCTCCGGCGCCGTCATCGTGATGGACGAAACACGCTGCATGGTCAAGGCGCTGGAACGCCTGTCCTACTTCTACTTTGAGGAATCGTGCGGCCAGTGTACGCCTTGCCGTGAAGGCACAGGCTGGATGTACCGCATGGTGCATCGCATCGAGCAGGGGCAGGGTCGTCCAGACGACCTGGACATGCTCAACTCGATCGCCGACAACATCCAGGGCCGCACCATTTGCGCGCTGGGCGATGCGGCTGCCATGCCGGTACGGGCCTTCATCAAGCAATTCCGTGAAGAATTTGAATATCATGTCGAGCACAAGCATTGCTTAGTGCCCGCTTACATCTAAGCTGCGTCAGGTAACGATCACCATGGTTGAAATCGAAATAGACGGCAAAAAAGTCGAAGTCCCTGCTGGTAGCATGGTGATGGACGCCGCCAACAAATTGGGAACCTACATTCCGCACTTCTGCTATCACAAGAAATTGTCGATCGCAGCGAACTGCCGCATGTGCCTGGTCGAAGTGGAAAAGGCCCCCAAGCCTTTGCCCGCTTGCGCGACCCCGGTCAGCGCCGGCATGATCGTGCGCTCCGCCAGCGACAAGGCTGTGCAGGCGCAGAAGTCCGTGATGGAATTCCTGTTGATTAACCACCCGCTCGATTGCCCTATCTGCGATCAGGGCGGCGAATGCCAGTTGCAAGATTTGGCAGTCGGCTACGGCAAGAGCGAATCGCGCTACAAGGAAGACAAGCGCGTCGTGAAACCGAAGGAAGCCGGCCCGCTGGTCTCGATGCAAGAGATGGCGCGCTGCATCCAGTGCACCCGCTGCGTACGCTTTGGCCAGGAAGTGGCCGGCGTGATGGAGCTGGGCATGATCGGCCGCGGCGAACACTCGGAAATCGTGTCCTTCGTGGGCCAGACGGTCGACTCCGAACTGTCGGGCAACATGATCGACCTGTGCCCGGTGGGTGCCTTGACCTCGAAGCCGTTCCGCTACAGCGCCCGTACCTGGGAACTGTCGCGCCGCAAATCGGTCAGCCCGCATGACGGCCTGGGCGCCAACCTGATCGTGCAAGTGAAAGCTGGCAAGGTCAAGCGCGTGCTGCCGCTGGAAAACGACGCCGTCAACGAATGCTGGATCTCGGACAAGGACCGTTTCTCGTATGAAGCGCTGGACAGTGCCGAACGCCTGACCTCGCCGATGCTGAAACAGGGCAACGAGTGGAAAGAAGTCGATTGGCAAACCGCGCTGGAATACGTGGCGCACGGCCTGAAAAACATCAAGCACGAACATGGCGCCGACGCCATCGCAGCGCTGGCCACGCCGCACTCGACCGTGGAAGAACTGGTCCTGCTGCAAAAAGTCGTCCACGGTCTCGGTTCCGAGCACGTCGACTTCCGCCTGCGCCAGCTTGACTTCGCGCTCGACGCGAATGTGAAACCTTGGCTGGGCATGCCGATCAACGACTTTGGCCAGATCAAGCGCGCCTTCGTCATCGGCTCCTTCCTGCGCAAGGACCATCCGCTGCTGGCCACCCGCCTGCGCGCCTCGGTCAAGAGCGGCGCCAAGCTGTCGATCCTGCACGCCTCCGACGATGATCAGCTGATCACTATCGCCAACAAGATGATCGTTGCGCCAAGCGACTGGCTGGCCGCCTTGTCGGAAGTGGTGGTTGCCGTGGCAAAAGCCAAGGACATCGCCGCCCCTGCCGGTTTTGACGCCGTCAACGCGTCCGACGTGGCCGTCAATATCGCCGCCAGCCTGATGGCCGGCGATCATGGCGCCATCCTGCTGGGTAATGCGGCAACGCAACACCCGCAAGCGTCGCAACTGCATGCTGCCGCGCAATGGATCGCCGAACAGACGGGCGCCACCCTGGGTTACCTGACGGAAGCGGCCAACACGGTCGGCGCCCATCTGGTCGCCAAGCCGCGCACCAATGTGCAAGCCGCGTTTGCCGTACCGAAAAAAGCCTACGTGCTGCTGCACGCCGAGCCGGAATTGGATGCCGCCAATCCACAGGCGGCCCGCGCCGCGCTGGATGGCGCCGACATGGTCGTGGCCATGTCCGCCTTCAAGCACGGCATGGATTACGCCGATGTCCTGCTGCCGATCGCGCCGTTCGCCGAAACCTCGGGCACCTTCGTGAACTGCGAAGGCCGCGCACAGAGTTTCAATGGCACCGTGAAACCGCTGGCGGAAACCCGTCCGGCCTGGAAAGTGCTGCGCGTGCTGGGCAATATCCTGGGCCTGCCAGGTTTCGACTACGACACCTCGGAAGCGATCCGCGACGAAGCGTTTGGCGCCGGCGTGACCGACCTGTCGGCACAGCTGAACAATATCGCCAGGAACGCCCCGGAAGCGGCCGCTTACGCACCGGCATCGCCGGCGCTGCAACGCATCGCCGACGTGCCGATCTATTTCGCCGACGCCTTGGTACGCCGCTCCGAGCCTTTGCTGCGCACGGTCGACGGCGCCACGCCGCAAGCCCACCTGTCGCCAGCACTGGCTGCCAAGCTGGGCATCAAGGCCGGCGACAAGGTCAAGGTTGCGCAAGGCGCGGGCAGCGCCATCCTGGTGGCGGCCATCCATGCCGGCCTGCCAGCCAATGTGGTGAAAGTGTCGGCGGCGCATGCCTCGACCGCTCGCCTGGGCGGCATGTTCGGTGACATCACAGTTGAAACAGCAGAGGGGAACATCTGATGGCGCTGCCTGAATTTGTAAACGTCATCAATGCCGGCGGTCAAGATTTGCTGGGTGCGACCTGGCCGTTTTTCTGGACCCTGATCAAGATCCTGTGCGTGCTGTTGCCGTTGATGGGCCTGGTTGCTTACGCCACCCTGTGGGAGCGCAAGCTGATCGGCTGGATCCAGATCCGCGTCGGTCCGAACCGCGTGGGTCCTCTGGGCCTGCTGCAGCCGATCGCCGATGCGCTCAAACTCTTGTTCAAAGAGATCATCATCCCGTCCAAGGCCGCCAAGGGCCTGTTCGTGATCGGTCCGATCATGACCATCATGCCGGCCCTGGCCGCCTGGTCGGTGGTGCCGTTCGGCCCGGAAGCGGTGCTGGCCAACGTCAACGCCGGCCTGCTGCTGCTGCTGGCGATCACCTCGATGGAAGTCTACGGCATCATCATCGCCGGCTGGGCCTCGAACTCGAAGTACTCGTTCATGGGCGCCATGCGCGCCTCGGCACAGATGATCTCGTATGAAATCCCGATGGGTTTCGTGATGGTGATCGTGCTGATGGTGTCGGGCAGCCTGAACTTCATCGACATCGTCGGCGGCCAGCAGATCGGCTACTTCGCTGAAAAAGGCGTGAACTTCCTGTCGTGGAACTGGCTGCCGCTGCTGCCGATGTTCGTCATCTACCTGGTGTCGGGCCTGGCTGAGGCCAACCGCCACCCGTTCGACGTGGTCGAAGGCGAGTCGGAAATCGTGGCCGGCCACATGGTCGAATATTCGGGCATGGCCTACGCCATGTTCATGCTGGCCGAATACGCCAACATGATCCTGATCGGCGCGCTCGCTTCGATCATGTTCCTCGGTGGCTGGTCCGCACCGTTTGCCTTCCTCGAATTCTGGGGCGGTTTCGGCGGCTTCTTCTGGCTGTTTGCAAAAACCTTCTTTATCGTCTCGCTGTTCGTCTGGGTGCGTGGTACTTTCCCCCGCTACCGTTATGACCAGATCATGCGCCTCGGTTGGAAAGTGTTTATCCCGTTGACGCTGGTCTACCTGGTCTTCGTCGCTGCCTGGATGCAGACATCCTGGAATATTTGGAAGTAAGAGAGTGCATACGAATGGATAAGGTAAAAGATTTTTTCAGCAGCCTCCTGTTAGGCGAGCTGATCAAGGGCATGGCGCTGACCGGCAAGTACATGTTTTCGCGCAAGATCACGGTGCAGTTCCCGGAAGAGAAGACACCGATCTCGCCGCGCTTCCGTGGCTTGCACGCGCTGCGCCGCTACCCGAACGGCGAGGAACGTTGCATCGCCTGCAAACTGTGCGAAGCGGTTTGCCCGGCGATGGCCATCACGATCGAATCGGAGCAGCGTGACGACGGTTCGCGCCGTACCACGCGCTACGATATCGATTTGACCAAGTGCATCTTCTGCGGTTTCTGCGAAGAGTCCTGCCCGGTCGATTCGATCGTCGAAACGCACGTGCTGGAATACCACGGCGAGAAACGCGGCGATTTGTATTACACGAAAGAGATGTTGCTGGCCGTGGGCGATCGTTATGAAAACGAAATCGCCGCCGCACGCGCCGCCGACGCACCTTATCGCTGATGGATGCGCCGTAGCCCCTGGCTGCGGCGCGCCCCTCGTTCATCTGTACGTCTATTGGGTTTTTTATGGACTTTAAAACAATTTTGTTTTACGCCTTTTCGCTGATCTTGATCCTGGCAGCGACGCGCGTCATCACGGCCCGTAATCCGGTCCACGCAGTACTGTTCCTGGTACTGTCCTTCTTTTCCGCGGCAGGCGTCTGGATGCTGCTGCAAGCTGAATTCCTGGCCATCGTGCTGGTGTTGGTGTATGTCGGCGCCGTGATGGTGCTGTTCCTGTTCGTGGTCATGATGCTCGATATCAATATCGACCGCATGCGCGAAGGATTCTGGGGCTATCTGCCTTTGTCCGTGACGGTGGGCGTGATCATCGTGCTGGAAATGGCCGCCGTGCTGTGGCATGGTTTCCGCAACTTTTCGCCTAGCATCGCACCGGCCAACATCAACCTGGGCGGCACCAAGGAATTGGGCCTGCTGATCTACACCCAGTATGTGTTTGCCTTTGAAATCGCCGCTGTGGTGCTGCTGGTGGCCATCGTTGCCGCGGTTGCACTGACGTTGCGCAAACGCAAGGACACCAAGCATTTTGCTCCTGGCGATGCCGTACGCGTCAAGCGTAACGACCGCCTGAAGATCATCAAGATGGATCCGGTCGTCGAGCGTCCTGCGGCGCCGGAAGTTAAGGAGACACCATGACACTTACGCTCACACACTTTTTGGTCCTGGGCGCGATCCTGTTCGCAATCTCGATCGTCGGTATTTTCCTGAACCGCAAGAACATCATCGTATTGCTGATGGCAATCGAATTGATGCTGCTGGCGGTGAACATGAACTTCATCGCGTTTTCCCATTTCCTGGGTGACGCGGCCGGTCAGATCTTCGTTTTCTTCATCCTGACGGTTGCCGCCGCTGAGTCGGCTATCGGTCTGGCTATTCTGGTGGTGATGTTCCGTAATCTGGATACCATCAACGTCGAAGACCTGGACAGCCTCAAAGGCTGATGTTTTTCAGACTCGATCTCTCGAATAATAACGATTAAGGTTCATCATGGCGGGGCAACTCCTCAACCCTAACCTCCTTCTTGCCGTACCGCTGGCGCCGCTGGCCGGTGCCGCGATTGCAGGTTTGCTTGGCACCCAGTTCCTGGGTAATTTGGTCGGTCGCAAGACGTCGCATACCGCGACGATACTGGGCGTACTGATCGCGTTCATCCTGTCCGTGCAGACGCTGCTGGCAGTGATGGACGGCGCGACATTCAATGGCACGATCTATAACTGGATGACGATCGGCACCCTGAAGATGGAAGTCGGCTTCCAGATCGATTCGCTGTCGGCGATGATGATGTGCGTGGTCACCTTTGTCTCGCTGATGGTGCACATCTATACGATCGGCTACATGAAGGACGACGAAGGCTACAACCGCTTCTTCGCCTACATCTCGCTGTTCACCTTCTCGATGCTGATGCTGGTCATGGCCAACAACTTCCTGCAACTGTTCTTCGGTTGGGAAGCCGTGGGCTTGGTCTCGTATCTGCTGATCGGTTTCTGGTACCAGCGTCCGACCGCCATCGTGGCCAACATGAAGGCTTTCCTGGTCAACCGCGTGGGCGACTTCGGCTTTATCCTCGGCATCGGCCTGCTGCTGGCCTACGCCGGCACCATGAACTACCAGGAAGTATTCGCCAAGAAAGACGAACTGGCGCTGCTGAGCCTGCCGGGTACCGACTGGGCCCTGCTGACGGTTGCCTGCATCTGCCTGTTTATCGGCGCGATGGGCAAGTCGGCGCAGTTCCCGCTGCACGTGTGGCTGCCTGACTCGATGGAAGGTCCTACCCCGATCTCGGCACTGATCCACGCCGCGACGATGGTGACGGCCGGTATCTTCATGGTCTCGCGCATGTCGCCGCTGTTCGAACTGTCCGACACGGCCTTGTCCTTCATCCTGGTGATCGGTTCCATCACGGCGCTGTTCATGGGTTTCCTGGGCATTATCCAGAACGACATCAAGCGCGTGGTGGCTTACTCGACCCTGTCGCAGCTCGGCTATATGACAGTCGCGCTCGGCTCGTCGGCCTACTCGGTGGCCGTGTTCCACCTGATGACCCACGCATTCTTCAAGGCACTGCTGTTCCTGGGCGCCGGTTCCGTCATCATCGGCATGCACCATGACCAGGACATCCGCAACATGGGTGGCTTGCGCAAATACATGCCGATCACCTGGATTACTTCGCTGGTCGGTTCGCTGGCCCTGATCGGTACGCCGCTGTTCTCGGGTTTCTACTCGAAAGACAGCATTATCGAAGCGGTCGAAGCGACCCATATCTGGGGCGCGGGCTTTGCCCAGTTCGCCGTGCTGGCTGGCGTGTTCGTCACCGCCTTCTACTCGTTCCGCATGTATTTCCTGGTCTTCCACGGCAAGGAACGTTTCGGCCAGGCGCATGCGCACGGTCATGACGACCATCACGCACCAAAAGCAGCGCACGGCGCCCACGGCGATGCGCATGACGACCATCATGAGGAAGAGGAAGACGACCACGCCCACCACGGCCTGGCGCCTGGCCAGAAACCGCATGAATCGCCATTCGTGGTCTGGTTCCCGCTGGTGATGCTGGCGATTCCTTCGCTGGTGATCGGTTACTTCACCATCGGCCCGATGCTGCATGGCGACTTCTTCAAGGGCGTGATCTTTGTCGGCGAAAACCATCCTGCGATGGAAGAGTTGTCGCATGAGTTCCACGGTGCAATGGCGATGGCGATCCACGGCCTGTCGACGGCGCCGTTCTGGCTGGCCCTGTCCGGCGTGGTGGCGGCTTACTACTGCTACATGATCAATCCGCGCGTACCGGCCTGGTTCTTCGCCAAGTTCCACGCGATCCACACCCTGCTGGACAACAAGTACTACATGGACAAGTTCAATGAAGTCGTGTTTGCCGGCGGCGCCCGCGTGTTGGGCAATGGCCTGTGGAACTTCGGTGACAAGAAGCTCATCGACGGTCTGCTGGTCAATGGCAGCGCCAAGCTGGTGGGCTGGATCTCGTCGCTGTCGCGTGGTTTGCAGACGGGTTACATCTATCACTACGCGTTCGTGATGATCCTCGGCGTGCTGGCCGCCCTGATCTATTTCCTGCCATTCTGGCCCGCTAAGTAAGCTGACCTGATAAAAGAATACTGAGAACCATGATGCAGTCTACGATTTCTACACTACCTCCTTACCTGAGTCTGTCGATCTGGGTGCCGATCATTTGCGGCGTCCTGGTCCTGGCTCTCGGCCGTGACAGCAAAGCGGGTTTTACCCGCTGGCTGTCGCTGGCTGGCGCGGTGCTCAGCATGCTGTGCACCTTGCCGCTGATCCAGCATTTCGACAATGCCGCGCACGGCATGCAGTTCGTCGAAAAAGCGCCCTGGATTGAAACCTTCAATATCTGGTACTCCCTGGGTATCGACGGCCTGTCGCTGTGGTTCGTGCCGCTGACCGCCTTCATCACCGTGATCGTCGTGATCTCGGCCTGGGAAGTGATCGAGAAGCGCATCGCCCAGTACATGGGGGCCTTCCTGATCCTGTCGGGCCTGATGATCGGCGTGTTCTGCGCGCTGGACGGTTTGCTGTTCTACTTCTTCTTTGAAGCAACCCTGATCCCGATGTTCATCATTATCGGTATCTGGGGTGGTTCGAACCGCGTGTACGCCTCGTTCAAGTTCTTCCTGTACACCTTCTTCGGTTCGCTGCTGACCCTGGTCGCCATCATCTACCTGCGCAATGCCTCGGGTACCTTCGACATCCTGGCCTGGCATCAGTTCAAGCTGACCTTGAACCAGCAGATCTTCATCTTCCTGGCCTTCCTGATGGCGTTTGCGGTGAAAGTGCCGATGTTCCCGGTCCACACCTGGTTGCCGGACGTCCACGTCGAAGCGCCTACCGGCGGTTCGGCCGTGCTGGCCGCCATCATGCTGAAACTGGGCGCCTACGGCTTCCTGCGTTTTTCGCTGCCGATCACGCCGGACGCCAGCCACTACCTGTCGGGCTTCATGATCGCGCTGTCGCTGATCGCCGTGATCTACATCGGCCTGGTCGCCCTGGTGCAAACCGACATGAAAAAACTGGTCGCCTACTCGTCGATCGCCCACATGGGTTTCGTGACCCTGGGCTTCTTCATGTTCAACGACATCTCGGTGCAGGGCGGTATCGTGCAGATGATTTCGCACGGCTTTATCTCCGGCGCCATGTTCCTGTGCATCGGCGTGCTGTATGACCGCATGCATACCCGCAACATCGCCGACTACGGCGGCGTCGTGAACCGCATGCCGAAATTTGCCGCCTTCTTCGTGCTGTTCTCGATGGCCAACTGCGGCTTGCCGGCGACCTCCGGTTTCGTCGGCGAGTTCATGGTCATCCTGGGCGCGGTCCAGTTCAACTTCTGGATCGGCCTGCTGGCTGCGACGGCACTGATCTGGGGCGCGGCGTACTCGCTGTGGATGGCCAAGCGCGTGGTGTTCGGCAAGATCAAGAACAAGCATGTGGCCGAACTGACCGACGTCAACAAGCGTGAATTCTTCATGCTTGCCGTGCTGGCCATCGCCGTGCTCGTGATGGGTCTGTACCCAGCGCCGTTCACCGACACGATGCAGACCTCGGTGACCGATCTGCTCGCCCATGTCAAAGTCGGCAAGCTGCTGCCTTAATTAGAAGATCCATAACATGACTAATGCACCTAACCTGGTACCGCTGTACGCGGAAATCTTTCTGCTGATTGCCACGTCGGCGATCCTGCTGATCGATATGTTCTTGCCTGCGGCGAAGCGTTCGATCACCTATGCGCTGTCGCTGCTGACCCTGGCCGGCTGCGCCTTGCTGACCGTGGGCGACTTCAACGCCGGCACCACCGTCTACACGTTCCACAATATGTTCGTGTCGGACCCGATGTCGCAGTTGCTCAAACTGTTCTCGTATGGCGCCGTCGCCATGACCCTGATCTACTCGCGCAGCTATGCCACCGACCGCACCATGCTGTCGGGTAACCTGGGCGGCGAGTTCTACGTGCTGGCCCTGTTCGCACTGCTGGGCCAGATGATCATGATCTCGGCCAACAGCTTCCTGATCATCTACCTGGGTCTGGAACTGATGTCGCTGTCGCTGTACGCACTGATCGCCTTGCGCCGTGATAACGCCAAGGCCACCGAAGCGGCCATGAAATACTTCATCCTGGGCGCGCTGGCCTCCGGCTTCATGTTGTACGGCATCTCGATGCTGTACGGCGCGACCGGCACGCTGGACCTGGGCGCCGTGCGCGCCGCGCTGGAATCGGGCAAAGCCAACGGCACCATCATGGTCTTTGGCCTGGTGTTCCTGGTTGCCGGCCTGGCCTTCAAACTGGGCGTCGTGCCATTCCACATGTGGGTGCCTGACGTCTATCAGGGTTCGCCAACGGCCGTGACCCTGCTGCTGGGCGCGGCGCCAAAACTGGCCGCGTTCGCCATCTGCCTGCGCTTGCTGGCCGAAGGCCTGCTGCCGATGGCACGCGACTGGCAACAGATGCTGATGATCCTGGCCGTGATGTCGCTGGCGATCGGTAACTTCACCGCCATCGCCCAGACCAACCTGAAGCGCATGCTGGCCTACTCGACGATCGCACAGATGGGCTTCGTGCTGCTGGGCCTGCTGTCGGGCACGGTTGCCGGTCCGGACAACACCCTGAATGCCGCCGGTGCGGCCACCGCCTACGGCGCGGCCATGTACTACGTCGTCACCTATGTGTTCACCACGCTCGGTACCTTCGGCGTGATCATGCTGCTGGCCCGCAACGGCTTTGAAGCGGAAGAACTGGCCGACTTCAAGGGCCTGGGCAAACGCAGCCCGATCTTCGCGCTGGTGATGACCCTGTTCATGTTCTCGCTGGCCGGCGTGCCGCCGCTGATGGGCTTCATGGCCAAGTATTCGGTACTGGCCGCCGTGCTGGGCACCGGCCAGATCTGGCTGACCATCGTGGCCGTGCTGTTCTCGTTGATCGGCGCTTTCTACTACCTGCGTGTCGTGAAGATGATGTGGTTTGACGAGCCGACGGACAGCCACGCGCTGGTGGTGCATGGCGACATGCGCATCGTGCTGGCCGCCAACGGCGCCATGGTGCTGGTACTGGGCGTGCTGCCACAGAGCATTCTGGCTGCCTGTGCTACGGCCATTTCCAAAACGCTGGTGTCGTAAGACATGGACGCCACGGTTTCCAGCTGGCTGGTAATCGCCATGGGCATCCTGGCGGCCAACCTGCCGTTCTTCAATGACAAGCTGTTTGCCGCCGTGCCCTTGAAGCACGCGGCGCCAGTCGATGGCAAAAGCTGGCGCAAGCCGCTGGCGCTGCGCCTGCTGGAGATGGTGGTGTTGTACTTCATCGTCGGCAGCGTGGCTTTCATGCTCGAGGCGCGCCTCGGCAATGCTTTCCCGCAAACCTGGGAGTTTTATGCCATCACCGGCTGCCTGTTCCTGGTGCTGGCCTTCCCCGGCTTCGTGGCGCGCTACCTGCGCAAACGCCGCTAGCAACACACTCCGAAAGCGGCGCCTCTGGCGCCGTTTTTTATTGAATAAAAGGACATCATGGACCAGCATCTGACTGAAACAAAAGTGGACGGCGAGACCGTTTTTACGGGCGGCTTCCTGCAGGTGCAGCGCGACCGCGTCAGCCTGCCTGACGGCAAGATCGCCGACCGCGAATATATCCTGCACCCGGGCGCCGTGGTGATCCTGCCGCTGCTGGACGACGGCACGGTGCTGATGGAACGCCAGTTCCGCTATCCGCTGAACCAGGTCTTTATTGAATTTCCAGCCGGTAAAATCGATGCGGGCGAAGCCCACCTGGCCTGCGCCCAGCGCGAGCTGCTGGAAGAGACCGGCTATACGGCCAGCGACTGGCAATTTGTCACGACCATTCATAACGCCATCGCCTATTCGGACGAGCACCTGGAACTGTTCCTGGCGCGCGGCCTGGTGGCCGGCGAGCGCCAGCTCGACGAAGGCGAATTCCTGGAAACGTTTACGGCCACCGTGCCGCAATTGCTGGACTGGGTGCGCGACGGCACGATTACCGACGTGAAGACCGTGATCGGCATCTTCTGGCTCGATAAAATCACCAGCGGCGCCTGGCAGCCCGCCTGAGGTCCGGCATGCGCGGCGCCGTCTTCCTGATCCTGGCCCTCGCTTCCGGCAGCGTGCTGGCGCAGGCGCCGGCGCGCACGCCATTCCAGGTCCGCTGCGAAGACACCATCAGCAAGACCGTGTCCGTGCTGACGGCGCAGCAGAATGGTTATTCCATCGACACCCATCTGCCGTACCGGGCGCTGACCGCCATGAAGGGCGTGGCGCGCAGCAATGCTTTCGTGCTGGGCCTGACCAAGACCGATTCGCAGGTGAAAATCGGGCTGGCCGGCCCGATGCTGTTCGATCCGGCCAGCGGCTACGAATGCGTGGCGCCACAGATCAGCGTGAGCCTGACGTACGCCCCCGTGATCATCTATATCGGCCGTGAATTTCCGCCCGGTACCTGCGCGTATGATGAGATACTCAGGCACGAGCTGCGGCACATGAAAACCTATATGGACCATCTGCCGCGCGTGGAAAAAACCGTGCGCGCCGCGCTGGCCAAACGGTTCGAGGCGCGCCCCCTGTATGCGCCGCGCGGCACCGCCAAGGCGGCGCTGGCACGCGAGATCGACACGGGCTGGCTGCCCTATATCAAGGCGGAAATGCGCAAGGTGGAAACCCTGCAGGCGGCCATTGATTCGCCGCAGGAATATGCGCGTCTCGGCAAGGCCTGCAATGGCGACATCCAGAATATCCTGGCCGGCAAGGCGCCGGCCGGCAAGTAAAGAAGGCAGCAATGACAGAGCAACGCAACACCGCCCGCCATATCGCGCTGATCCCCGCCGCCGGCGTGGGCGCGCGCATGGAAGCAAACAGCCCCAAGCAATACCTGAATATCGCCGGCAAGCCCATGCTGCGCCACGCGCTCGACGCCTTTTTGGCCAGCCCGCTGATCGCCCACACCTATGTGGTGGTCAGCGTTGATGATGGCTGGATCGACGAGGTGATCCCCGAGCACGGCGTGACGGTATTGCGCTGCGGCGGCGCCACCCGCATGGACAGCATTTTGAACGGCCTGCACGCGCTGCAAGACGTGCTACAGGGCATTGACCAGGTACTGGTGCACGACGCGGCCCGGCCCGGCCTGACGCCGGCGCTGATCGCAAAGCTGATCGCTGAAGTGGGCGAGCATCCGGCCGGCGGCTTGCTGGCCTTGCCGGTGGTCGACACCGTCAAGCGGGCAGGGCAGGGCGGTGTCGTGGCCGCGACCGTGCCGCGCGACGGCCTGTGGCTGGCGCAGACGCCGCAGATGTTTTCCTATGCGCTGCTGCACCGCGCCCTGTCCGAAGCACCCGACCCGCAAGCGATTACCGACGACGCTTCCGCCGTCGAAGCGCTGGGCCTGTCGCCGAAACTGGTCGAAGGCCATCCGCGCAACCTGAAAGTGACCTTGCCGCGCGATATACAGACGGCCGAGATGTATCTCGCCTATCCTTGAACCCCGAACAGAAAGACCGCATGACGACCACCACCACTCCCGTTTTACCGTTCCGCATCGGCCAGGGCTATGACTGCCACGCGCTGGTGGAAAACCGCGACCTGATCATTGGCGGCGTGAAGATTCCGCACCACTTGGGCCTGCTGGGCCACTCCGATGCCGATGTCTTGCTGCACGCGATCACCGACGCCATCTTCGGTGCGGCGGCCCTGGGCGATATCGGCCGCCACTTCCCCGACACCGATGTGCAATTCAAGGGCGCCGACTCGCGCACCCTGCTGCGCGAAGCCGCCGCGCGCGTGCGTGCCGCCGGCTATGTGATCGGCAATATCGACGCCACCATCATTGCCCAGCGCCCGAAAATGGCGCCCCATATCGGCGCCATGTGCGCCAACGTGGCCGAGGATTTGGGCGTGACGGTGGGGCAGGTCAATATCAAGGCCAAGACCAATGAAAAGCTGGGCTACCTGGGGCGCGAAGAGGGGATTGCGGCGGAGGCCGTGGCGTTGCTGCTTGGTGCGGTTTAATTGTAGAAATTTTCGTCCTGTTGAACCGGGCCTGCACGGCGATACATCTTTTTCTGCTGTATGCCGATGCGGTCCGAGTCGGCGGTTTGAACGGGTTTTTCCCTGAAACTCAGGCTATTTGGAAGACGTTGTTCTGGCTAACGCCTGAGTTCACAAACATGTCGTCAATCAATCTTATTTACAAATCTTTCAGGCTTTTTGCCATTTCAAGAGTTTGCTTGATTTGTTCCAGTTTGGGCACTGGCGATGCGCCTGCAATCAAACGTTCACCAAAATCTTGGGCGCCCTCAGGTATCACAACCAACGTGACAAGACGGTGTTTGGCATTCTGAATTTCCAGCGTTGTCCAATTGTTATCACCGGTTACAAAGCCCACTGAGAACTTGCGATGAACGGTTTCTCCTGAAGAAAAACCTCCCTGATTTTTATAGAGATCAAGCTGTTCGGTCACTGCAGTCGGTTTGTCCGAGCCATCAAGATAAAGCTCGGCACGCCATTTCAAAGTGCTGTACCCATATTTGCTGCCGTTGCGAAGTGTGGTTTCGATACGTGGCTGCAGACCAAAAAAATCTTTTGCGAGCGTGAACGTTGTTTCTTCACTGGTTACCTTATGAATTTCCTGCGCCGCAGCATTCCAGACCGAAGCCTGTTTTTCCAGTTCCACAATTTGCGCTGGCGCTTTTCCAAGAATATCTTGTACTTCGCCACGAATTATTTCACGAGGTGTTTTTCCAGGGTAACGGGAATTTAAAGCATCAATCGACAAATCGGAGACCGCCCAGTCGAAGGCTTCTGCCTGACTTTTGTCCATGCCCTTGGCTGCTTCAGCCAAAGATACCTTATAAGCATCAATTCCAGCAGACGTCACCAGTGGCTTGTCCAGACCCTTGGAGCAAGCCGTTATGGCAAGTGACAAGATGATGGCAAACAGCGTTTTTGATATTTGGAAAAGCATTTAAATCACCTTGAAAGATGGAGATGGCCGTTGGCCTGTTGTAGCCGATTCGTGTTCCAGACTCTTCGGCAGATTGTGAAATGAAAGTGGCTCGAATTTTCGATTCCCTGAGTCCTCAATGAGCGATTTTGTACAACGTGGTGCCACAGGTTCTGCAGGAATGAAGTTTTTTGCTGCCCGCCACACCTCGAAGCCCAAGTACATGGATGGTCGGATATTTTCCATAGTGTGCCTTGTACCAGTAAAAATTAAATAACAAGATGCCACCGACTGCTATTCCAAAAAAATATAAACGACCATATCCATGCTGCGTCACCCTTGTAGTTTTCAAATGCCAGACGCAATATGAAATTTCCATATAGAAATAATAGTTAACTTTAACATATCTTGTATAATAATGCAAGAATCGGGGCGCGGTATTGGAAAAAAACTATATATCGCAGCCAACGCCGATTCGTCGCCATGCAAACGGCGTTGGTCACGACGCATTTCATGAGACCGGCATTGAATGGTGTTGCCAGTAAAACACAGAGTGAGCGCCAGCGTGCGCCAAGGACGCAGCGACGGCGCCAGCACCTTGTTTTTTCATTTTCAGGGCCGCGCTTGGCGCGCCACGGATCCTCTGCGGCAAGTCAAGAAAACAGGCAATCCCCCGCTTTGCCCGCCTGCCGCCGTGTACTAAGGTGAGTGAGCGGGACGCGTCACTACTCCCGGTCCACATGATGGAGCCAGCCTGCATGCGCGGCGGCGCTGCTCCAGGGAGCCGCCATGCAACAAGAAAAAGACCAACCTGGACTCAGCTTTGCGCAGGTATTCGCTTGGGAGTTGGCGATGCTGGCGCCGCAGTCAAGGCGCACGGCTGGCGCGTCGGATGCGCCGGATCGCGTGGCGCCTGTCCCGAATGCACGCGCAGGCACGCCGTCATCGCCAGAATTGACCAACTTGCACGGTTTGGCCGCACGGCAACAATTGGCCGGCCTGGCCTTGTCCGGTGGCGGCATTCGCAGCGCGACGTTCAACCTGGGCGTATTGCAGGCACTGGCCGACCTGGGCCTGCTCAGCAAATTCGATTATCTGTCGACGGTGTCCGGCGGCGGCTATATCGGTGGCTGGCTGAGCAAATGGATACACACTACGGCAGGCGGTGTCGAACAGGTCGAAAAACTGTTGCGCAGCGGCGGCGATGGCCCGGTTCCCAGAGCCGAGCCGAAGGAGGTGCAATTCCTGCGCAAATACAGCAACTATCTGACGCCCAAAAGTGGCATGTTCAGCGCGGACACCTGGACCCTGATCGGCACCTATGTCCGTAACACGCTGCTGAACATGACCATGTTAGTCACCACGATGTCACTCCTGTTCCTGGCGCCGCGCTTCCTTTTGGTGGCGGCCATCTGGCTGCGCGAGCCGCCGCGAACAGGGCCGCTGTTGGCCAGCCTGGCGATATTCCTGCTCAGCGTGGCCAGCATGGCGCTCAATCTTTCACTGAAAGGACCGGCGCTCAAAAAATATGCGCGCATGCAAAAACAGAGCTGGATACTGTGGACGGTGTGCGCGCCGCTGTTGCTCGCTGCATTCTTCGGCAGTATCGCCTTTGTCACATATCACTCCGACATGAATGACTTTCTGGAGAACCTGCAGTTATTCAGTTACCGTGCCACATGGCTGCTGGCGCCGGGAGCGGTTTATTTCCTTGTTTGGGCGGCAGGGTGGGGCGCCGCCCAGTATCTGAACCATCGCGCGGCCGACGCCACCGGGGCAGTGGCCAGCCCGTTGTCCCCTGGCCGGCGCTGGTGGCAGACGACCAGCGAGGCATTGGGTCACCTTGCCTTCGCCATCGGTGCGCTGGCGGCGGGCACGCTGCTGATGATCTGGGCCGCCACCATGTTTGGTGCCGATGAGATGGATCGTCTGTCGGGCGTGCATCTGGTGACGTTCGGCATGCCGGCCATGCTGGCTCTGTTTGGTATCACCATGACGCTGATGATCGGCTTGATTGGCCGCCTGTATAGTGATGCCAGCCGCGAATGGTGGGCCAGGCAAGGCGCCTGGACCATGATCCTGGCGTCAGGCTGGCTGCTGGTCTGTGGCTCCACTTTTTACCTGCCGGCCCTGCTGGCGTGGGCATTCGACAGCTATACTCCGTCGGCTGTCTTGAGCGCGGCGGTCACCAGCCTGATTACCTTTCTTGGCCTGCGCTCCGGTGGTGGCAGGGCCACTGGCGACCCGGGCAACAAGGGGCGGCTGGAACTGGTCGCCAAGCTTGCCCCCTACGCCTTCAGCATCCTGTTTGTCGGCTTGCTGACCATGGGCCTGATGGCGGTGGCGGCGAAGGGCTTGCCGCATGTTAGCGATTCGCCGTCCGCCGATAAACTGGACAGATTGCCGCTTTTTTTCAGGCGCCACGCACATATGAATGAGGCGATCGCGCCGTGCCGGATCGGGCTGATGATGGTGGCGTGCCTGCTGTCGGCGCTGCTGCTCGGCTGTCGTCTCGATATCAATAAATTTTCACTGTACATGATGTACCGCCTGCGGCTTGCGCGCGCCTATTTCGGTGCTACCACCAAGGACCGTACCCCGCATCCGTTTACCGGATTCGATCCGCTCGACGATGTGCCGCTGCATGAACTGCTGTACCCGCAAGCGGCACTTGCTGCGTCCGCGGCGGCGGGCCAGCCGCCCGGGCCAGTGTCCAGGCCTTATCACATCTTCAACGCCGCCATCAATCTGGTCCAGGGCCAGGAGCTGGCGTGGCAAACCCGCAAGGCCGCCAATTTTTTCTTCAGCCCCGGCTACTGCGGCTTTGAATTGCCGGGCGCGGCGCCAGGCTGCAGCGGGTTCCGGCCAACCCTGCAGTATGCATCGCAGACTTTTATCGGCGATGATCTCGACAGCGGCATCAAGCTGGGCACCGCCGTGGCCGTGTCGGGCGCCGCCGCCAGCCCGAACATGGGCTACCATTCTTCGCCGCCGTTGAGTTTCCTGATGACCCTGTTCAATCTGCGCCTGGGCCGCTGGTCGCCGAACCCGGCTAAAAGCAGCTGGCAACAATCTTCTCCCGGAATCGGCCTGATCAGCATCGTGAAAGAGCTGTTCGGCCTGACCAATGCCGGTTCCAAATTCATCTATTTGTCCGATGGAGGGCATTTCGAAAATCTGGGCCTGTATGAACTGGTGCGCCGCCGCTGCCAGTTGATCGTGGTGGTCGACGCGAGTTGCGACGACAATCACAGTTTCGACGATCTCGGCAATGCCATTCGCAAGTGCCTGACGGATTTCAACGTGCTCATCACGCTTGAAATCAGCGGCATCCAGAGCAAGAGCGCCGGCGCGGCGGCGGGCAGCAGTTACGTCACGGGGCGCATTCGTTATCACCAGGCAGACGGCGGCGAGCAGGAGGGTGTGCTGCTGTACCTGAAGCCGGTGCTGACCGGCGGCGAGAACGCCGATGTCTTCAATTACAGCAAGCTTCATCCGGAGTTTCCACATGAGTCGACGGCCGACCAGTGGTTTGATGAAAACCAGTTCGACAGCTACCGCAGCCTCGGGCGGTATATCGCCACGCGCGCCCTGGGGCCGGCCACCAGCGCGGCCAACAGGGCCATTGCCGAAGGCGACATGTCCAGTTTTATCACCCGGCTCAGCAACGCCCTTGTGTTAGCACCGCCCGCGTCACGCCGGACGGCGCGCTGGGGCCGTTGTCTTCCACCCACAATGCAATCAGCGGCGCGCTGGCGCGGCGCGCGACGAGCGTGAAGGTAACGGATACGGCTTTCAATAGCGCGAGCGGTCTGATTTGGCAGAACGCGATTTGCTCAGGGCTATCAAGGAAGCCTAGGCCGGCCGTATCAAAGTCTTGGTGCCAATGGCGCATCGTTGCCGGCAAATACAAATCCGGCCCAGTCCAGCGGCGGCCGGCCATGCCTGATCATCGCTTGCCTGGCTTGATGCAACGCAGTGCCAGGTGCCATGCCATTGCTGATATGGCCGTACATGATACGCATCAGTTCCGTGCTCGCTTCGCTGGGGACACTCCACAACGAGGTGATGGAGCTGTGCGCGCCGGCCATTTCCACCGCCCGGCGCAGGCTGGCCAGGCCTTCGCCGGGCAGCACCGCGCCATTGCCGGTGTTGCAAGCCGACAGCACCACCAGCTGCGTGCCGTCCAGCGGCAAGCGGGCGATATCGTTGGCCAGCATCAGGTGCGCCTGGCCAGCGCGTGACAGCATCAGACCGGCGCGCCGGCCGGGCAGCAGCATGTCGGTCAATTGTTGTCCCTCATCCTGCGCTTCGACGGGTGCGGCCGCTGTCTCCTGCCCCAAGAAGGCGTGCGCGGCGACATGCAGCACGATGGGCGAAACGATGGCTTGCAGGGCGCATGCGCTGGCTTGGGCGCCCTCGTAGCGTTGCGCGGCGATACCCAGTTTTTGCAGGCTGGCGGCAACCGCGTCCGCTTCGCGCGTGGTGTCGGGCAGCGCCGCGACCGCGACCAGGCGTTGCGTCGTCGTGGCGTCATCGCCAGCCACGGAAAACCGCATGGTGGCAGTGGCCGGCTGTGACAGGCCAGCGCCGTATGCCGGATTGGCGAAGATGCACGCCGGCCCCACCGTGCCGGTGCGCGTCGCCGCTGGCGGGTTCAGCAATTGCAACAGTGAACTGACATGGCGGCAGGAGCGCGTCATCGCCAGCGGTTTGCCGTGCGCATCGGGCAGCGCGTCGAAGGGCAGCAGGTGCAGGGCGGCGTCCGGATCGAGTATCCACTCGGACGCTGCCAGCACTTCTTCCGGCAAGTCTTGCAGCAGCAGGCGCGCCAGCAACGCAGCGCTGGCTTGGCTGCCGGGCGCGGTATTGCTCATCAGTTCTGCCCGGTAGCGGTGTACCGCCTGTTCCAGTGGCCGTTGGGGCCCGAGGTCGCGCAGCGTGACGCTCGACGCGGTGACGCAATAACGCAGGTAACGCGGTGGAGCCGGTCCGAAAGCGGCGGCCAATGGCGGCGCATAGACAAAAAATCCGATCGCCACGCTCTTGTCCAGGCGCTGTTGCAGCGCGGCCAGGTCGAGGTCGGCTTGATCCGGCAGGGCCCGCCCGCCATGCAACGCGGCCGAGACTTGGCTGACATGCAAGCCGTGCATGGCGGCAAGCTGCATGAAGGCGCTGGCATCCGTCATCGTCTGTGGCAGTGCGGCGATCTGGTCTTCCAGTTGCCGCATCTGCATGCGGTGCTCGCGCAGCACCATATCGGTGCTGGCGTCGAGCTTGCGCATCAGCGTTGCCTGGTAGCGCGCGGCCCCGCCTTTGGCGAGGATCAGCTTTTGCAACAGGGAGTTTGCGTCAATGTCGAGCGCATCACGCTGGCGCGCTTGTTCCAGCTGCGCCGAGATAATGGTGCGGCGCATGGCGAACGACGACCAGATACCCTCCATGGTGGCGCTGCTGCGGTCGATATGGGAAAAGCGCGCGCTGTTCATGTTCAGCGCCGCCGTCAATGCCTCGGCGGCCGTGCCGTGCTGGCCGGCCTGCCACAGCAGCAGCCCGATCTTGAAATGGCGGTATTCCTGCGCCACGATGGCTGGCAAGTCGTCCCGGCCGGCCTGCATGGGGGCGATACGCTGGCGGTAAAAGCGCGCCAGTTCTTCAATGTTGCGATTGGCGTGCAGCGCGCGCGCCATAGTGAACCATATCTCGGCCGTGTCATAGGCGGTGTCGTAGGGCAGCTCCCCGACGGTGCGAAGCGCGGTCGGTGCGCCGATGGACGTCAGCATCTGGCGGCCATATTCCACTTTGAGCAGCTGCAATCCTATCGCCGTTTCCAAGGAGACAGGCATCTTGGCAAAAGGCTGCACATTTTCGGCCATGATGCGATCCTGGGCTTGTATCGCCAAGTTCAGCGCATCGACCGCGCCTTGCGTACGGCCCAGGCCCAATTCGGCAAATCCATACACTGGCAATACATAAAGACGCCATGGCCAGCGTCGCGCAGGGTCCGACTCCACCTCCGCGAACGGTTTGGACAGCAGCGCATGGGCCGCGAGAAAGTTGTTTTGAAGCAATAGCATACTGGCGGCGCGCACATTTGCGTTCAATGTTGAAAAAAGATTCAAATCAGGCGCGGGGGGTGTCTCATTTTGCGCGGCACTTGCGCATGGTGTGGCGAGGAGGGACAGCGTCGCCTGCAGCAGGCGGCGGCGGTTCAGGGAATGGCGGGAAATCATGGGCGATTGCGGTTTTCATAAATGGTCAGCCAGCGTTACCACGCTTCGGGGGACAGCGCACGATCGCCGTCAACGCCGATACAGCGTTTCAACGCGTCGCTATGGGGCGCTTGGGTCATGCAGGCCCGCAGGCGCAGCGTTTCGGCCTCCATTTGCGTGCGCTGCCACAGTTTTTCGCGCAGCGCCGCGCGCCAGCTTGCCGTATCGCGGTATGGCCGCTCGTCGTTTCGCAGCATGCATTGCTCGGCCGCCAGCCGGATGCGTTCGGTCACCGCTTGCCGGCGGCGATGCGACTGGACAGTGGCGAAAAAGGGGAGAGCATTGCTGGCGGAGTCCACAGGCATCAAGAGGTGAATACAAGTATAGCATTTGCAACAGTGCTCGATGGCAATGGTTTTCAGTCATTCGTCGGACGCGCGGCGGCGTTCCTCGCATGTTTCCCGCCGTTCGTCGCAAGTGGGCTGCGGGCAAGCACGGCGGCAGCCAGAATCGGGGTCCTGATCCACTCCATCGAGGCAGCCACGCATGAAAACCACCATCGCTTCTTTTCTTTCGATCAGCATTGCCATCATGGTGTCCATGCTGGCGCTGAGTGCGTGCGGCGGCGCCGCCGGCGGCGGCAAACCCGCGAGCGCGCCGGCCGATGCCAGCCAATACCAGGCCATCGCCGGTTATTGCGGCATCAAGGCGCCCGCCAGCGCTGGCGCCCCCGACGGCTGGAGTGTCACTACCACCACGCTGGACCGCTTGATGTATTCGGCCAGTTCCATTATTTCGGCGGCGGGCAGCAGCGAGGCATTCGACGACGGCATCTCCCTGAAAATCAATATCAGCGACTACAGGGGCGGCGACGGGCCGCAAGTCGGGCGTGGCGCAACCAGGCCGGAGTGGGTCATGGGCGCCGTCATTCCCACAGCATTCGCCGCCCAATCTGTTGCGTGCGTCGTGCATCTGTCGAAGCTGCGCAATGTCTATACTACGGCGCAAGGCTGGACGACCTATTGGCATGGCAGTTTGCCGATGGCGCAATTGCCGGGCCACGTGATCGACGGCTTCGAGTTCGTCAGCAATTTCGCGCCCAAGGCGGGCGCGCTGTTTTTTGTGCTCGACAAGGTTGGTTTCGGCAATCTGCAAGCGCCATCGCTGTGCTACCTGGCGCCACAAAAAACGCAGTGGGAATGCGCGGCGGCCAGCCTGGTCGATGCTGGCGCGAACTGGGAAGTACGTGCGACGGGCATGCGCCCTGGCGCTTATGTGCTGGTATCGACGTCGCGCCGATAGACGCCTGGCCAGCGCTATCATGTCATTTATACAATATTGCCTTTGGGGAAATGCCGCATCAGTACCGCCTGCATGTGCTGCGACCCAACATCGCCTCCCTCGATATCCGCATGCCTGGCATGACGGAGCTGCAAGTGGCGCATGCGCTGAGCGCGAGCACGCGCGTAGTGTTCGTAACCGCCTAAGATAATCATGCTGCTGCGCACGCAGGTCGAACCGCTTTTTTTATGGAAGACACTGGCCTATGTGCGATATCTGAAGCCGCACAAGCCGTAGGACGCGGTCGCCATGACGGGGCACTTGATACATTACTTGCGCGCCAAAATCCATGTCAGGAGACGACGTTACGCCAAAAACTCTATCCAAACTATTGGAAAAAACTGTTTCAAATAGTCTGACACTTTCTTCGGCCGCGTGCCCGGTAGTGGTATTCGTGGTGGAACGGTCCCCTCGCGGACTTTTTCCTTGAATTTATGGTATGCGCCGGCGCCGTTTAATTTCTTTCGTTTTCTGCCCTTCATTTCTCAATCCATTGCTGTCAGAATGTTGGCAATATTTAATTACCCGAGGATCAAAACATGAGTTTATCGCAATCGAAAAAAGGATTACTGGTCGGAGTACTTGTTGTTGGACTCCTTGGCGGATGTACCACTTCAGAGCGGTATGCAAGCTATAAAAAGGAACTTCAACAAGATCACGTCGAGGCAGGAAAATTCCAGCTAATGACTGCTGATCCGCGCATGAGCAACCAGAATTACTACGCGCGGTTGACCAATTCAAATGGCATCTGGAGCAGTGAAGTGAGTACCAAGCGATTCCGGCGAACCAACGAGCGCCAAGAGTTATTTGTAATAGATGCGGAGAAAATGCAGATCAAGCCAGATTTCGTTACGGCGCGTGGCGACGATGTCATTGTACCTGACAAGTATCAAACGGTAATTTGCCCTCCAGATTTCTTGTCCGTCGAGTTAAAAAAAGTGAAATACACGGTATGTACGACAGTGTTCGCTGCTTCCCTTGGCAGTGTCAAATGGACTGAGATGGCAGCGGTCGTGGCAGGCTCGGACTTGCAAGAGAAGGTACTTGGTATGGCAGAAGGGCGAGCCAAAGATGCTGCGCAGGAAGCGTCGCATACAAAGGCTGTGGCTGCCCGAGTCAAGGAAGAAGCAAGGGTGAGGGCCGCCCAAGACAAAGAAAACTATCAATTGGTAAAGCGCGACCGTGATATCCGTGCTGACATCACATCTGAAGCAAGTTACAGGGCTCGCGCGCGGCAATGCGGTCCGGCAGATTTTGCTGATTCATACATCGGCGAGAATAAAAAATACATGGCTTACCGCTATGAATATGATCTTGGTCTCAAGGCGATTTTTACTTCTGCCAAAGAGATGGAGCAACAGATAATGCGTGAGATGAATTCTGCAGTGCCATATGATGTTCGGTCGTGTACCGAGGAGGTGCGGAGTATGATCGTTTTGCAACAAGACCGCGCTCAGAAGATGCTCATCATAAAACAGATGCCCGAGAATTTCAAGGGGAACCAGAAAATTTCTAAATGATATATTATTTTTCTTTGTTATAGGGTATTGGTGCCGACGAATTTTTGACCCAAGTTGCCGATTTTAGTGAGCCACGTCAATAATCAGAAAACCTGCGATTAGTGACGATTTCAAGGATATTGAGTTGTGTCAGTTGAAATCGGTAGCCTGGATCAATTCGACAGCGGCACCAACAAACGCACCTTGCGCAGTTCGGGCACCACGTTGGTATCGAAAATAAACATCATGAAAAATCAGTTGGCCAAGTGTCAATGGGCAAAAGCGGCAGCTCAAACGCGATATTTGCGCTAAGTAATTCGTCAATTTTTGCTGTCAAAGCCTAATAGGCAACGACGCAGGAGTTGATGTGATGAAACTACTGATACTACAACAGGCTGAACAGCAAACATTGCGCGACATGGGTGTTTTTCATCAGCATCCACGTGTACGGATACGTGCCCAAGCGATAGTTCGATTGAGTCAGGGACTGACTTTGCAGCAAACCGCGAACGAATTC
>NZ_JAFCTQ010000052.1:0-34259 GCF_049896105.1 Janthinobacterium sp. PSPC3-1
TTGTTGAGCGTGTCATAAGTTCTCCAGTTGGTGAAGTTTACCAAACTAGAGTGTCCGAAAAAGTCAGGGTACCTCAAGGTATCGTCGCGCATGTGGAAATCATAGCCAAAAAATACTCCTTTTGCACCATCAGGAGTATGCTTGGCAATGTCAGGAGCATCCGTCAGAACGCGCGCACGAAAGGATGGCAGCGATATCACGGATTCAATCGCTACAATAACGTCCGCAATACGTTTGCTTTGGCGCTCGGAGACAAAAATAGGCCGCGCAGAAAATAGATAGGGACACCGTTCCTCGATCAACTCGTGCAATCCGTCCATACCCGGTTCGCTAGAAAGCGCCATTTTCAATGCAGAGCTATCCAAACTGGTGCAGAAACAGTCTCTATTGAGGCGTGCAGCCGGAAGAAAACTCAATTCTTCGTTGCTAAGCAAGCAGCCGTTTTTCGATGCAGCTTTCACTATCGCAGGTGTATTCATGTTTGCTTCCACAAGATTGTCACTCGGTGCCACAGTAGCGGTTATGGCCGACGGGTACCGCGCAACCGGAGTGCATTGGTAATGACAGACACGGAACTGAGGCTCATCGCTAACGCGGCGATCATCGGCGACAGCAATTGGCCAGTAAATGGATACAGCACACCGGCAGCCAGGGGAATGCCCAAGGCATTGTAGACAAACGCGAAGCCCAGGTTCTGCCACATATTTCGAACAGTGTCGACCGAGATTCGCCGGGCAAGGGCAATCCCACGCAGATCTCCCTTGACTAAGGCGACGTGAGCGCTGTTGATAGCCACGTCTGTTCCTGTCCCCATGGCGATGCCAACGTTGGCCTTCGCCAGTGCGGGGGCATCATTAATACCATCGCCGGCCATTGCGACCACCTTGCCTTGTTTTTGCAGTTTTTCTACCAAGGCCAACTTGTCCTGTGGTTTTACCTCGCCGTAGAACTCCGTGATGCCCAGCCTTTCGGCCACGGACTTCGCAGTGGTGACGCCATCGCCAGTGGCCATGATTACGGTCAGCCCTGCGGCGCGCAGGCCCTCTATCGCCTCACGCGTCGTTGCCTTGATGGGGTCCGACACGGCGATCAGTCCTGCCAAAACGCCGTCAGAGGATAGATACATGACGCTGGCACCTTCTGTTCGCAAGCGTTCAGCGACCTCAGCAAGCGGCCGCCAATCGACTTTGTCAGCATCCATCAGGGCGGTGTTGCCCAGTGCGATGTGAACCCCGCCAACCGTGCCGCGCACGCCAATACCGCTGGCAGACTCAAAACTGTCAGGTTTTGTCAGCCTCAGTGCTCGCCGGTTAGCTTCGTTGACGATCGCGTGCGCTAAAGGATGTTCGCTGCCCTGGTCTATGCTCGCCGCCATTTGCAGGACATCTTCGTCCTTGAAACCAGGCGCTGCGACCACGCTGTTAAAGGAAGGCTTACCTTCAGTGAGGGTCCCCGTCTTGTCGACAATCAGTGTGTCGACCTTCTTGAGATCTTCTATTGCCGCGGCATCCCGAAAGAGCACGCCCTGGGTGGCGGCGCGGCCAGTGGCGGCCATAATGGACATCGGCGTGGCTAACCCCAATGCACAGGGGCAAGCAATGATCAGTACTGCAACGGCGTTAACAAAGCCAAAAACCCAGCTCGGCTCAGGGCCATACATTCCCCATAACACGAACGTCAGTAGCGCTATGGCCACGACCACGACCACGAAATAGCCTGCGACACTATCGGCGAGTCGTTGCATAGGCGCGCGGGAGCGCTGTGCCTGCGCAACCATTTGTACGATTTGAGACAACATCGTGTCGCTGCCGATTTTCTCGGCGCGCATAATCAGGCTCCCGCTGGTATTGATCGTTGCGCCAATCAACGTGTTGCCGGGACGCTTTGTCACAGGTAAGGGCTCGCCAGTCAGCATTGATTCATCGAGCGAACTCTCGCCATCAAGCACTATGCCATCAACCGGCACCTTCTCACCGGGTCGGACACGGAGTTTGTCGCCGACGTGGACGTGCGTGAGAGGTATGTCGTCTTCGGCGCCATCATCCTGAATGCGTCGAGCCGTCTTCGGAGCGAGTCCGAGTAAGGATTTGATTGCGGCGGAAGTTTGGGAGCGTGCGCGCAGCTCAAGTATCTGTCCCAGTAGCGTGAGCGAAACAATGACTGCTGCTGCTTCAAAATAGACGCCTATGCGGCCATGTGCAGCAAAAGTTGGCGGGAAGAAGCCCGGTGCGATGGTGGCGACGATACTATAGCCGTAGGCAGCCATTACGCCAAAACCAATCAAGGTCCACATATTCGGGCGCATGCGTGCCAACGATTGCGCCCAGCGCGTGAAAAATGGCCAGCCGGCCCACAGTACGACAGGGGTACTTAATGCGAATTCAATCCAGTTCTGGCCAGGCAGCCCCATTTCAAGGAACACATGCCCAAACATCGCCAACAGGAACACTACCAGGGTCAGAGGCAGCGTCCACCAGAAGCGGTGGCGGAAATCGACCAGCTCCGGATTTTCCGCCTCATCTAGCGTCGGCATTTCAGGTTCGAGCGACATGCCGCAAATGGGGCAAGTTCCCGGTGCAGGCTGGCGTATCTCTGGATGCATGGGACAGGTGTAGACCGCTCCCAGCTGTGGCGAGTGCTCAGGGCCGGGCGCCGCATTCTCTCTATCGATGAAGGAATCTGGCGCTGCGTTGAACTTAGTCATGCATTTCCCGCTACAGAAGTGATAGACCGTAGTTTTGTAGGTGATTTCTTTTTCGGGATTTGCGCCAACGCGCATGCCGCATACAGGATCGACGAATGGTTTTTCATCCCCTGTCTTCATCGTATTGCCAGGCCCGGTCTCGCTATGGGGGCCGTGATGATGCTCGTGCGCATGATGCTCGGCTTCAGTTCTACTCATGAATTACTCCTTGGGCAGATTCGCCTGTTTCGTTGGCTGTGGTGGAACCAGCTATTGCGGCAACGACGGGAATTGAACATTCCCGCCGAATGAAGTCATCTATTTGGCAGAAACCACTACCAGTCCCTTCATGCCCGCCTCAAAGTGACCGGGTTGTAAGCAAGCAAATTCCACTTTGCCGGCTTTGTCGAACTGCCAGACAATGGTTCCCGACTTTCCAGGCGCCACGGTCGCTTGGTTTGGTTCCGCATGCTCCATCTCCGGAAACTTTGCCATTTGTTGGGCATGTTCTTTCAACTCGCTCTCAGAACCAATGACCATCTCATGCTTGATCTTGCCGGAATTGTTGACGACAAAGCGAATGGTCTCGCCCTGTTTCACGGCAATAGACGCTGGGCTAAAGCGCATGGTGTCGTTCATATCGACAGTGACGGTACGCGCCACTTTTTTCGGGTCGCCCGCCTTGCCCACAAGAGATGCGCTCTGCTCATTTGCGCCATGCTGGTGGCCACCATGTGCTGCTGGGCTGCTATCCGGCACCGCAGCATTGCTGAAAGTGCTCAAGCTGGCCAGTAACATTACTGCAATTGCATTTAAGGTCATCTTTTTCATATCGTACTCCCTTGTAGAAAACCGTCGCGACATTACATCGCGGTAGGTGGTTGTTGAGTGGTAAGAATTGCCGCCGCCAACAGTGCGCCGAGCAGTAGCAAGGTTTCCACTTGTAAAACGACTCTCACCAGCGTGACGCCGCGCAAGGAGCGGGAGGCGGCAGGCAGTCCAAGAAATTTGTTGTAGCCGCCCAAGGCAATGGCAAGAAGGACCAATGTAACTTTGACCAGTAAGGTGATGCCGTAGGTGGTATGAACAAGATGCTCGGAACTCCCCACTCGGTGCCAGGCGCTGTAGATGCCAGTAGCAACAATGGCAACTACTGCAAGCATTGCTGCCTGGGACATCAGTTCGAGGTATTGATCGATGGACCCCGTATCAAATGTCCTTATCCGCGTCTCATGCAGAACAAACCAGCCGGAAACCATCACTGCACCAGTCCATAGGCCGATGGCAAAAAAATGAATCGCTTCTACAGCTAGCGGAATAGTCCAGAAGCCTTCCTCGCCCGCATGCCCCATGGATGCCCGTGTTACAGAAAAAACAGCCAAAAGGAGAATGACTGCAATATCGCTGCTGCGGCCGACTCCTCCTGCTAATCGCACAAAAAAGAGAACAAACATCGCCACAATAATGGCGCAGCCTGCATGTCCGTAGTCGGTAGTAGACACCATCATCCAGAACATCGGACACGCTTCGCGCAGGCCCACACCTCCCATGATCGCCGTCGCGCTCAATAGTGCTGATGCACTGGCAACCGTGCTGACTGCCGCCGCCATCAAGTCAAGTTTGCGCAGGGCGGGCTCGAAATGATCATGATCGACGCCGCTAGAACGCATCCAGTAACGTGCAAACCATGATCCGACGAGCCAGGTAAAGCCGAGGTTCAGCAGCAAAGCTGAACTAACTTGCAACAGCGAGACTGCATCCAATTATTTCACCGTGAACTTAAAGTCGCCTTTGCGACGATGTCCATCGTGCCCTGCAACTGCCCAGCTCACGGTATAGGCGCCAGCGTTCAATGTCGGTACTTCCAAGCGTAAGATGGCTGGATTCGCTGCATCGACCTTTGCCTTGTCTGCAGCGACGGCTTTGCCTTCGCTATCGCTCAGGGTGATCGAGCTAAAGGCTTCTTCCACCTTCTCGTTGAAGGTCAGCGCAATCGCCTTTGGTGCAACTGCCAGGGAGACACCTGCCTCGGGATTGGAGCTCTTTAAGCTCGCATGTGCCATGGCAAACGGGGTAGCCAGGGTTGCCGCCAATATGGATGTGGCAAGAATAATGTTCCGCAGGGTCTTCATTTTCAACTCTTTTTGTTAAATTTACTTTACTGTTTCGATGGAGGTGACCGTCAATGCGCCGCCAACTTTTTCCACGACGAAACGTACTTTGTCGCCTTGTTTGAGCTTGTCGAGCATTGATGGCTCCTTGACTTTGAACATCATGGTCATCCCTGGCATGCCCAGGTTCTTCAGCTCACCATGCTTGATGGTCAGCTTGCCGGCGTCCTTGTCCACTTTCTTGATTTCCCCATCGCTCATCGCGTCTTGCGTCGCGGAGGCGCTCTGCTGCTGTGCGAACGCCACGGAGGTCGTTGCCACGGATGACAGGCCAATCAAGGTTGCCAATACAACTTTGTGCAGGTTTTTCATGATGATTCCTTTCAGTTAAAAAATTAGTGACCGCTATGCCCGGTCGGCTTACGAACAGTGACTTCAATATTGGGTTTGTTCATCGTTGGCATCGACTGCCCCCCAGCGTTAGTGGCACGTTCGGGTTCAGGAAGGGCGCCCGTCCACTCGTATGCAACAGTTCCGGCCGGATGCTTGTACCAACCAGGGTCGGAGTAGTCGCCGCGCTTCTGGTCCTTCCGAACCTTCAGTATGGTAAACATGCCCCCCATCTCAACCCCACCGAACGGCCCTTCGCCCGTCATCATCGGTAAAGTATTATCTGGCAGCGGCATTTCCATGCCTCCCATTGAGCCGCCCTTGTCGCCCATCACCATATATTCAGGGACGATTTTGTTAATTTTTTCAGCCACCCCGCGATGATTGACGCCGATCATTGTCGGTACCGAGTGGCCCATTGCATTCATGGTATGGTGGGATTTATGGCAGTGAAGTGCCCAGTCACCCAGATCAGTAGCGACGAATTCGATGGCCCGCATTTGCCCAACGGCGACATCGGTGGTGACTTCAGGCCAGCGTGACGCCGGCGGGGTCCAGCCGCCATCCGTGCCAGTGACGAAAAACTCATGGCCATGTATATGAATAGGGTGATTCGTCATCGTCAGGTTACCGACACGGATGCGTACCTTGTCACCTTGGCGCACCGGCAATGAATCAATGCCGGGGAAGACGCGGCTATTGAATGTCCACAGGTTGAAGTCCAGCATGGTGTTGATCTTCGGCGTATAGCTTCCCGGCTCCACGTCATACGCGTTGAGCAGGAAGACGAAATCGCGGTCTACAGCATGGAGCGACGGGTCTTTCGGATGGGTGACCCAGAAGCCCATCATCCCCATCGCCATTTGGGCCATCTCGTCGGCGTGGGGATGGTACATAAACGTACCTGGCCGTTTGGCCTCGAATTCGTAGACGAAAGTCTTTCCAGGAGCGATACCCGGTTGATTGAGGCCCGTTACGCCATCCATACCGTTCGGCAAGCGCTGGCCATGCCAATGAACACTGGTGTGCTCTGGTAGCTTGTTGGTCACGAAAATACGCACCCGATCACCTTCGACCACTTCAATTGTCGGACCTGGGGATTGGCCGTTGTAGCCCCACAGGTTGGCTTTCATCCCTGGTGCAAGTTCACGCACCACGGGTTCGGCAACGAGATGGAATTCTTTTACGCCATTTTTCATCCGCCATGGCAATGACCAGCCATTCAGGGTCACGACCGGATTGTAGGGCCGGCCAGTGGGTGGCGCCGGGGGGATGTGCGTCTTGGCATTGTCCATCAACATCGCCTCAGGCAATGACGCGGCACCAGCCTTGCTAACGGCAACGGCACTCACCGCTACAGCACCTGCACCTCTGAAAAAGTCTCTACGTGAAATCATGGCATGGTCCTTGTATCGTTCGTACTTCCACCGTTGACGGCGGATTGAAGTTTGGTTTCCGCTATCCAAAAGTCGCGCTGGGTTTCGATGGCGGTATTCACGCTCACCAGTTGCTCGCGCGAATCCGCCAGCAATTCGAATACGCTGGCAAGCATCCCGTTGTAGCGAAGCAGAACCTCGTCGGATATTTTTTTTCGCAGCGGCACAACATCGTCGCGATAATGACGGGCGATGTCATAGCTGGTACGGTATGCGGAGTAGGCCTCCCGCACCTCTGAGCGTGCCCGCACGGCGATGTCGGTGGTGCGATGGACGGACTGCATATAGAGCGCTTCCGCCCGTGCGACCTTGGCGCCACCCCAATCGAAGATCGGTAATTCAAGGGAAATCTGGTAGCCGTTCTCGCGTGGCAAGCCTGTCGTACTCTTGTTGGTGTAGCCGGCATCAAAAACGTTGATGAAGCCAGTTGCCTTTGTTAAGCCAAGCGCTGAAGCAGTAGCCTCGGTATTGCGGCGAGCCGACAGCATATCGAGGCGTTGCGACATTGCCTGTGCTTCCGCATTGTTCGTCTCCAGCGGTTTGTCCGGCAGGGGAGGCAACCTGTCTGGCAATACAAAATTTTGTTGCTCTCCCCATAGGCCAAGGAGGCGAATGAGCTGCTCACGCGTCGCTGTTGCCTCATGCTTTGTCCTCGCCAACTGTGTCAACGCATCCTGGTAGAACGCGCGCTCACGGGCCTGGTCAAGCGTGCTCCAGTTGCCAACCTTGGTCATGCTGTCGGCGAGTTGCGATGATGCCTCGGCGGAGCCGCGCACTTGCTCCGCGAAAGCGACCGATTGAGCCGCCGCAACGGCCATAAAATATGCCCGACGTGTCTCTGCCGCCAACTGCACAGCCTGAGCAGCTGTGAGCAACTTTGCTTGTTCAAAGCGTCCTTGCTCAATGCGTCGACGCGTGGGCAGCGTCAGCAGGCCTGCAATGTCAAACATCACACTGCGATCGATTTCTGCGTCGCCACCACCGCTGACGCGGCCGAAACTAAAACTCGGATTGCGCATCCGTCCAGCTTGCACAAACTCAGCCTCCGAGACCCCCAATTCAGCGAAGGAGACCTTCAGTGCCGGATTATTGAGCAGCGCGATCTGGACTGCAGATTCAGGCGTAAGGGGCGCGGACAGCAAGGTCTGCACCTGAGTAGCGGACTGCTGGCCGTCTTTCAGGCTCTCTTTCGTGAAGGGCTTGACTTGTCCAATCCGCTCTTGCGTTAGCCGAGAGACATCGTTTAAGCCACCATCCGGTGAAAAGCTGGCGCAGCCTGCAAGAAATACCACACCGAACACTGCAGCTACCCGAGTGGGCGCTGGCAACGATAATCGCTTCATGTCATTTGCCTTTCATGTTCATTTGATGGCCCTTGTGCGGATCGCTCGCCGGAGGCGGCTTGGGGTTTTCCTGGCCTTTTTCCCCGGGTACCATTTCCATCGTCATGTCGCCCTGAGCGCCATGCTGAGAACCCCCTGTTACATCTTGATTTGCCTGAATCCAGGCCTTATCTGGAGATATCGGGGACTCCCCAATCGGCTTAACATCAGCAAAAGCAGAGACATATTTCAACGGCGGCACCGTGGCCTTAGCATCCGTCACCGCCGCCGTGGTGCTAGCAGGTTGAGCCGATTGTGCATAGACAACCGGCGAGAAGCTAACCGTTGCCAGAAGCAATAAGTGGAATCGTTGCATGATGCTCTTTCAAAATTGACTGGTTACTGAGTGAATACAGCCCGAGGTGAGGCGAACGCCAGTGCATGATTTCAGCAAGCTGCAGGGAGAGTGGTGTAAAGGGAGATCAAGGGGCGCGCGGAACGGGTGGTGACCATTGTCAGCGCCATGGCGTTGCCTCCAAAACGAGAGCAAGGCGTACGCTGTCCTGCACCTTACTTGGGCCAGGTTGCTTACAATGAATGCGCGTCAGCATGAAATTCATCTGCATTTTCTTCCCTGTGATGGTCAACCAAGTTGATTGCACATTAACCGAACCAACCGATATGAACCCGCCCCCACGCTACACCTTCCAATGAACGGAAGGTCAAGCGAATTTCAGTTTCGTTGGAGTATTTTCACTTCCACCTTGCCACAATCACCGCCCGCTGATTTAATTGCACCACTGCAATTCATCATATAATCAAAAACACTGGAGACCTCGTGCGCCAACTGACTTCCCTTATCGCTATTTCCGTATTCAGTCTCCCCCTATACGCCGCTACACCAACTGAAACCGTTGCCGCATTTCACGAGGCACTCGCCAGCGGCAAGTCCGAGCAGGCGAGCATTTTGCTTAGCCCGGAAATTAAAATTTACGAATCTGGGCATGTTGAGCATTCTCGTGATGAATACACTGGCCATCACCTACCAGCCGATACCGCTTTTGCCAAGGCCACCAAAAGCAAAGTGCTCAAACAAAACGAACGTATTGATGGAAATCTGGCAGTCGTGATGCAGGAAACAGAGACCACAGGACAATTTCAGGGCAAAAATGTGCATTTATTCGGCACGGAAACAGCTTTGCTCGAAAAACAGGGCGATCAATGGGTCATCTTTCATCTTCACTGGTCGTCCCGCAAATCTCAGTAACTTCATCAGCCAGCAATACATTGGCGGGCATACATGTATTTAGTTGGCGTAGGTCGGGTTAGGTGCCACGTACACACGTACGCCGTGGGTGTTCACGCCAGACGGCGCAATTGCCGAAAGGTCAAAGCTCGAATTGGCTCGCAGCGTATCGAACTGCCAAGTGAACGTCTTACCATCCACATCAAACTTGACGACGTCGCCCTGCGCGACATTCACATACTTCGTAGTCGATGAAATCGTGATAGTACGCGTGGCGGCCGGCGCCGGAGCAGCACTGCCAAACGCTGGATTTGAGTGCATTTCGCCTTGGTGTGCCATCGCAGCAAGCGGGCTGAGAGCGATGACAGCGAAAACGGCGACGATGTTGGCTTTGATGGATTTCATTGGAATGTCCTTATTTTGCAGTGCGGGTGAATGAAGTTGCGGATCCGATGAAGCTATTCTACGTAGGGGACCCGCACACCCGAATGACGGAAACATTACATTTGCATTACAGAAACCTTATTAATTTGATTAAGGTAGTAGGTTCGAAGTGGAACCGCGACTTTCTTGCGGCATGCTAGGCGCAGCACTGGTTTATCAAGAGTAGGTCGAGTGTGAAGATAGGCATGTCGTCGTTGCGGCCGCCAAGCATTCGCTTTAAGCGCTATCAGCCAATCTCCTTTGCTACCGCCATTTGATTGAGCAGCTTATTACCTCTCGATAAGTCGTTTGTCGCCAGGTACGTGCGATACCAAAGTTTCCAACGCGCTGAGAGACGCGCACCTCTGCCACTGAGTACGAAGATTCAGCTAATTCGTATGTCGATACGTCTGTAGAAGACCCGGACGGCAAGAGTTCCGTACCACGGTGAATCGATAGTCGCGCATAAAAATAGGTTTACATTAATTTCATAATTCGATTATTATAGAAGTATGAAATTAAAAGGAATGCACATGGAAACTAAAAATGTCATCGCTGCGTTGGCGGCACTGGCACAGGAGTCACGCCTGGCCATCTTTCGCTTGCTTGTCCAGACCGGACCGCAAGGGATGGCGGCAACGAAGATTGCCGAACAGCTGGGCATCCCGCCATCTTCCCTGTCATTTCACTTGAAGGAACTCGTGCACGCGGACCTGATCGTGCCGCGCCAAGATGGACGCTTTGTCATCTACGCCGCGCATATCGACAGCATGAATGCCCTGATCGGCTTTTTGACCGAAAACTGCTGCGGCGGTGCGCCTTGCACCACCGAGCAAGGTGCAGCCTGCGACGTCGCTTGAGCCAGACAACTCATTATTTCGAACCCCACCCCCACCGCAGTGATTGAAGGAGTCGTCATGACCGAAAAAGTGTACAACGTGTTGTTCCTCTGTACCGGCAACTCAGCCCGTAGCGTGATGGCCGAGGCGCTCGTCTCCACCATAGGCAAGGGCCGCTTCCGTGGCTTTTCGGCTGGCAGCTACCCGGGCGGCAGCGTCAACCCATTCGCCATCGAGCAAATTGAAGCGACCGGCTATCCGCTCGACAAACTGCGCAGCAAGAGCTGGGATGAATTCGGTACCGCGGACGCACCGCACATGGACTTCATCATTACTGTGTGCGACAACGCCGCCGGCGAGGTCTGCCCTTACTGGCCAGGCCATCCGCTCTCGGCGCACTGGGGCTTTGAAGACCCGGCTGCAGCCACCGGTACCGACGAAGAAAAGCGCGCGGTATTCCACAAGGTGTTCCGCCAGATCATGACCCGGATGAACATTTTCGTCAGCTTGCCGCTGCACATGCTCGAAAAAAACGCGATCCAATACGAGATCAAGGCAATTGGACAAAGCGCCGTCTAGTAGGAGAGCGCCCCGGCATGCCCGTAGATGACGGGCATGCCTTACTTTTCACTATTTTGCGATAACTTCATGAACGTTCTTTTTTTGTGTACCGGTAACTCTTGCCGCTCCATCCTGGCCGAAGCGACTTTTAATCATCTGGCGCCGGCAGGCTGGCATGCGCTGAGTGCAGGCAGTCATCCAGCCGGGGCGCTGCACCCAGGAGCGCTGGCGTTGCTGGCCAAGGAGCAGATATCGACTCTGGGGTATTACAGCAAGTCCTGGGACGCGCTGCTTTCGGTGCCCGATATCGTCATCACCGTGTGCGCCAGCGCCGCCGGTGAGACGTGTCCGGCCTACCTGGGCCCAGTGCTTCGTGGCCACTGGGGTGTAGACGATCCCGGCCATGTCACGGGGACGGACGCAGAAAAGGACGCAGCTTTCCGGGCAACGTATAGCATTCTGCGTGCGCGCATCGAGGCGTTCTTTGCCTTGCCGCTGGAGCAGCTGCAGCATGATCCAGTGCACCTGAAAGCTGAACTCGACAACATTTCCAGTATCTTTGCGCCGGCAGCCCCCAAGGAGGCGCCCGTATGTTGACAGCATTCCTGATTTTTCTGGCCACCCTGGTACTGGTCATCTGGCAGCCGCGCGGCCTGGGAATCGGCTGGAGCGCTACCATCGGCGCCGCAGTGGCGCTTCTGGCCGGCGTCATCCAGTTGTCAGACATTCCCATCGTCTGGCACATCGTTTGGAATGCCACCGGCACGTTTATCGCCGTCATTATCATCAGCCTGCTGCTCGACAAGGCCGGCTTCTTCGAGTGGGCCGCCCTGCACGTGGCACGCTGGGGTGGTGGCAGCGGCCGCAAGCTGTTTGTCTTGCTGATTTTGCTAGGCGCTGCTGTCGCCGCACTGTTTGCCAACGATGGTGCCGCGCTGATACTGACGCCTATCGTGATCGCCATGTTGCTCGAACTGAAGTTTTCAGCCAGGGCGACCCTGGCGTTTGTGATGGCTGCCGGCTTCATCGCCGACACGGCCAGCTTGCCACTGGTGGTGTCGAACCTGGTCAATATCGTTTCGGCCGACTATTTCAAGATCGGTTTTGCCGAGTATGCGGCCGTGATGGTGCCGGTCAACGCGGTGGCAGTTATGGCGACCCTGCTTGCACTGATGTGGTTTTTCCGCAAGGACATACCGCAAGACTATGACGTCTCCCAGCTCAAACGGCCCGGCGCCGCAATCCGCGACATGGCGACGTTCAAAGCCGGCTGGCTGGTCCTGCTGCTGCTGCTGATTGCCTTTTTCTGGTTGGAGAGCCTTGGAGTGCCGATCAGTGCCGCGGCCGCCGTCGGCGCCGCACTGTTGCTGGCTGTCGCCGCCAAAGGCCATGTGATACCCACTCGCGAAGTCATCCGTAACGCGCCATGGCAGATCGTCGTCTTTTCTCTGGGCATGTATCTGGTCGTGTATGGCCTGCGCAACGCAGGCCTGACCGGCTACCTGACTAGCGTACTCAATTGCTTTGCCCAATATGGCGTGTGGGGCGCGGCGATGGGTACCGGCGTGCTGACGGCCGTCCTGTCCTCGATCATGAATAATATGCCAACGGTCCTGATCGGCGCTTTGTCGATCGATCCGACCACAGCGCAAGGGGCCGTGCGCGAGGCGATGATTTATGCCAATGTCATTGGCAGCGATCTGGGACCAAAGATTACTCCGATTGGCAGCCTAGCGACCCTGCTGTGGCTGCATGTACTTGATAGTAAAAAGATTCACATCTCCTGGGGCTATTACTTCCGCGTCGGTATCGTCCTCACCTTGCCCGTGCTGCTGGTGACCCTGGCGGCGCTGGCACTGCGCCTCAGCTAATTAAGAAAGGATTCATCATGGATATCACTATTTATCACAACCCAGCCTGCGGCACCTCGCGCAACACCCTGGCGCTGATCCGCAATACCGGCACCGAGCCGCAGGTCATCGAGTACCTGCAGCAACCGCCAACGCGCGCGACCCTGACCGATTTGATTACCCGGGCTGGCTTGAGCGTGCGCGAGGCAATTCGTCAGAAGGGTACGCCATACCTGGAACTGGGCCTCGACCAGGCCCAACTCAGCGACGAGGCCTTGCTGGACGCCATGCTGGCCCATCCCATCCTCATCAATCGTCCCTTCGTGGTCACGCCGCTCGGAGTGCGGCTGTGCCGTCCATCGGAACTGGTACTCGACATTCTTCCGTTGCCACAACTGGGCGCGTTTGCCAAAGAAGATGGCGAGGCGGTCATCGATGCGCACGGAAAACGGGTGGTGCCCCATGCATAAGCTCACTGATAACTTGCCCAACATCAGCGCCGCGCACCTCGATACGCCGACGGTCGATAAACTTGTGCCGCCGACGGTGGCAACGCATCCGCCGCGCATCCTCTTGCTGTATGGCTCGCTGCGTGAACGCTCGTTCAGCCGCTTGCTGACTCTGGAGGCGGAGCGGTTGCTGCAGCACTTCGGTGCTGAAACGCGGGTCTTCGACCCGCATGGCCTGCCCATGGTCGACAGCGTCAGCCCTGACCATCCCAAGGTGCAGGAACTGCGCGAGTTATCTCTCTGGTCGGAAGGCCAGGTTTGGTGCAGCCCGGAACGCCATGGCGCTGTGACGGGTGTGTTCAAGTCGCAAATCGACTGGTTGCCATTGGAAATGGGCAGTGTGCGTCCCACGCAAGGGCGCACGCTGGCGGTGATGCAAGTATCTGGCGGCTCGCAATCGTTCAACGCCGTCAACGGCTTGCGCGTGCTGGGTCGCTGGATGCGTATGGTGACCATCCCGAACCAGTCGTCCGTTGCCAAGGCATATCAGGAGTTTGACGACAACGACCGCATGAAGCCATCGCCATACTACGACCGCTTGGTTGACGTCATGGAGGAGTTGTACAAATTTACTCTGGTCGTGCGCGATCGCTCGGATTACCTGACCAGCCGCTATAGCGAGCGCAAGGAATCCATGCCGGCCGAAGTGCGCGCCCTCGCCGAGGCGGCCATGGATCACGAGACGCCAAGCAAATAAGTAGTTTTCGCTATGGCTCGCTCGCCGGGCCGTCAATGCACGATGATGCAGCCGAGGTCTTGGCTGGAAAGGGCAACATGAAAATTTTGGTTTTTCTCGGTTCGATTCGCGCCAGCACGCCGCCCCTGCCGGCGCGCGTGGGCGAGCGCGTCGCCAAGGCCTGCGCGGCGCAATGCGGCCGTGATGGCCACGACGTGGTGCTCATCGATCCACTCGACTACGACCTGGGTGACGTGTTCAAGCCCCACTTTTCCTATGCAAAAGGGCGGGCGCCCCTGCCGTTGGAGCACCTGGCAAGTGAAATTGCCAGCGCCGATGGGTATGTGATGGTCAGTCCTGAATACAATCATTCGATGAGTCCGGCACTGGCGCATCTGCTGAACCATTTTGGCAGTTCGCTGTTTGCCTTCAAGCCCAGTGCCATCGTTACCTATTCGGCGGGACAGTGGGGCGGCGTCCGCGCGGCGGTCGGTATGCGTACATTTCTGTCCGAACTGGGTTGTTTGCCAGTCTCGGCCATGGTTCATATTCCTGCCGCACACACCGTTTTCGCTGCCGATGGCAGTTTTTCGCCCGAAGTCGATAGCACGCGCTGGGTTTCCTATATAGAGCGCACCTTTTCGCAACTGGCCTGGTGGGCAGTGGCCGCCAAGCGGGAACGGGAGCGCTCAGGTGTGACGGGGCCATCGCCGGCGTTCTTGCGCGATCCTTCTCAACGTAATGCGCCGTGAAGCCACATGCTGAGGTATTATTGCTAGAATGGCATGTGAAGGCGTCGTGCGCCGCCTGCGGACGCGCCGCTTCCTGCCACTCTACGCACATGGTTCCCACTGATGATTCGACTTGCCACTACCGCCGACGCCGCCGCGATCGCTACGATTTATAACCATTACGTCACCAGCTCCACCATCACGTTTGAAGAGCATGTGGTCAGCATCGAGGAAATGGCGCAGCGTATCGACTCTGTCGGTGCGCAGTTGCCGTGGTACGTCTTTGAACGCGACGGTCAATTACTAGGTTGCGCCTACGCAACGCCCTGGCGTGCCCGCAGCGCCTATCGTTTTTCAGTCGAGTCAACGGTGTACGTGGCGCATGACGGCGTCGGCCAGGGAATTGGCCGACAGCTCTACAGTGCCCTGATCGAAGAACTCCGGCGCCGCCAACTGCAGGTGGTCATTGGTGGCATCGCGCAGCCCAATGCAGCCAGCGTTGCTTTGCATGAACGCCTGGGGTTTGAAAAGGTGGCAATGTTCAAGCGGGTCGGCCGAAAATTTGAACAGTAGATTGATGTAGGCTACTGGGAGCTGCAGCTTGCGTAGTTAACCGCTGAGTACAAGATTTCTGTCCTCGAAAATCCATTTTCAGTGCTTAACTGTTTCGTTCGGTGCCGTCGTGTCAGGGAAAAACAGCGTGAATTGGGTAACTCCATTAAGCTCACTCGTGACACTGGCACGGCCATGGTGAAGCGCCATGATGGATTTGACTATTGAAAGTCCAAGCCCAGCCGAGGCTGACGTACTGGACCTCGATTTATCGGAACGGTAGAACCGGTCAAACAACCGCGGCAGGTGTTCATGTATGATGCCTGGGCCAGGATTGGAAACGGAAACCACGGCCCCGTCGTCGTCGGCTATCGCCTTGAGCGAGATAGTTTCTCCCTTCGGGGTGTACCGAATGGCGTTCGATACAAGGTTGCTTACCGCGCGGCGAAGCAGGTGCCCATCAGCAAACACTTTACCAGAGGCGATGACGATGAATGATATTCCGGCGTCGGATGCCGGCCCTTCAAAGTACTCGGCGATTCGCGTCAGCTCAACGTCCATATCAAGCTGTTCAGTTACTAGCGAAACTTGGTCATGGTCAGCCCGCGCCAAAAATAATATGCTTTCCACCATTCTAGCTAGACGGCCAAATTCCTCGTAGTTAGATGAGAGCAGGTTTTGATATTCATCCGATTCTCTGGGTTGAGACAGGGCAACTTCTGTTTGGACCATCAGATTGTTGAGAGGCGTACGCAAATCGTGTGCCAGGTCATCTGCGAATTGGGAAAGGTTATTAAAACTGTTTTGCAGGCGGTCAAGCACCTCATTGAACGAATCAGCCAGGATCTGGAATTCCTTCGGGGCTGATTTTGCATTCAAGCGCACTTCCAAATTGTGCGCACTGACTTGCTGAGCTTGTTGCGCGAAGAGCTTTACTTTGTGCAACGCGCGACGCACTAGCAGAAACCCTAGTAGGGCTGTTAGCACCGCACCAAAGAAGCCCGATGCAAGAACTTTTAACTTGTATGCAGATAAGACAGCTGCGCGGCTCTTTTCGCTCCGGGCGAGCGTGATTTGCACCACGGAACCTGTCGAACCAACAGTACCCAGCGCTGCAATGACCCTTAGGTTGGGTTCGCTATGGCCTGGCGCAGCAAGTACGTGAGATGGCTCTGGCATCGTCTCAACCGGCACAGCTCCATTTGCATGCATGAATGACCGGTCAAGGGTATTGCGAGTCAATTCTTCACCGTCTTGTGCCTGCATAACAAGCAAAAAGCCGCCATGCAAATCTACAGCATCTAAAAACCGGTGCGGATCCACACGAATCGACTCGACACTCGGTGTTTCCTCAAGCATATGCCTGATGAACACAATACGGTCGATAAGGTCTGCATCATCCCGTGCTTGAAGCTGCGCCGCGAGTGCTTGATAGAGATAGATGCCTAAGGCCGAAAATACAAGTGCCGAGATGCAGACGAAGAGCGCCCCCAGCTGAGCGGTGAGAGACCAGTTCTTGACCTTCATTGTCTATCTTCTAGCACATAGCCCATACTTCGAATCGTATGGATCAGTTTGACCTCGAATGGGTCGTCAATTTTTGCACGTAGACGGCGTACCGCGACATCCACCACGTTCGTGTCGCTGTCAAAATTCATGTCCCAGACTTGCGATGCAATCAACGGCCGGGACAAAACCTGTCCCACCCGCTTGGATAGCAAATGCAAAAGTGCAAATTCTTTCGCAGTCAAATCAATCCGAACACCGGCCCGTATTACTCTTCGCTTGGGTATGTCCAGTTCCAAATCGGCAATCTGAAAAATATCGGGCTCTCTAATCGGCCCTCGGCGCAACAACGTTCGAATACGAACGAGCAACTCAGCAAAAGCGAAGGGCTTGACTAAGTAATCATCCGCACCAAGCTCCAGACCTTTGATGCGGTCATCGAGCCCATCCCGTGCGGTAAGAAACAGCACCGGCGTATCGACCGTTTTGCGCAACTCAGCGATGATTTGCCAGCCATCTAATCCCGGAAGCATGACGTCAAGCACGATCAGGTCGTAATGGGCAGTAGTGGCAGCGTGAAGTCCGTCTGGCCCAGTTCTCGCCAAGTCAACAACAAAACCAGACTCGTTCAGACCTTTCTGAATATATTCGCCCGCCTTTTGCTCGTCTTCCACAACTAATAATCGCATGTCACTTTTCCACTAGTCCAACTACTATGTCCACGTTATGCGGATGGTATAGGCCGCCGCCGGCGTCGTTATCTTCAGTCTACCTTGGAAAAGTGACAATCGTCTAACGCCAAGATTACAATCTTGTCAGAATTAAACTGGCTACTGTTTAGAATACGGGCAAATCTATCCCGTGGTGCCGCGCTATACAAGGCGCAGTGCGCGTCCTGCCACGGCGCGGCCGGAGCCGGTGACGGCTCTCTCGCACGCCAGCTTGAACCGAAGCCAATCGCGTTCACCGACAGAGAGCGGGCTCGGTCGCGTTCACTCATGGCGTTACACCAGGTGATCAGCCAAGGTGTCGCCGATACGTCCATGCAGGCATTTGCCAGCTTGTCTGACGCGGATCGCTGGTCCCTGGCGTTCTATGTAGGAACACTCGGCTTCAACGATACGGACATCAAAGCGGGGAAAGAAGCATTCGCGCGCGATACTGCGCTGGGTAAAGCGCTACCGGACATGAGCGCACTTGTAACAGTGACGGAGGAGGAGCTTGCAAAGGCAATGCCGCCGAATACCGCTCGGGCGGCTCTCGCGTATGCACGGACCCATCCTGAAATGGTTATCCTATGCTTTCCAAGCATAGATGCCGAGCGCGATGGCAATTGCTCCGATTTGGATGACTCACCCAGACTTATCACATCGTCCTGCGCGTGCCAGAAAGCTATCACGTCCTGTCGGACATCGAGGCTTTCTGACCGGAGCGGAACAGCTCGCTTAATATGATTACTGCCACGCCCAGCGTGATGCCGATGTCCGCGATGTTGAAAGCTGGCCAGTGATGTACCCCGGCGTACACGTCGATCCAGTCAACAACTCCCTTGCGAGCAATGCGATCGGCTAGGTTTCCCACTGCACCGCCGAGAATCATCGCCAAACCAAGCCGTTCCACCGCGCCGGCGGCGGGCTTCCTGTTCATGTAAATCAGGAATGCCGACGCTAGCACGGCTATCGCAATGAACAAGTAGCGCTGCCATCCTCCCGCAGTGGCGAGAAGGCCGAAGGCGGCGCCTTTATTGACAGCATGAACGAGGTTCAGTGACGGCATCAATTCGATTTGCTGGCCATACGCCAGGTGCTTGACAACCGCTGCCTTGCTCCCGAGGTCGAACGCGCAAATCAGGCCGGCAAATAGCATGGCAACGAGAGGAGTAAAAGGCTTATGCATAACTTTTTTGGTCACAGTAGAGTCATCAGATGTTAGGGACGCGCTTATCCACGGCAACCCGCTCCAATGATCACTACGTGATACTGCTTTTCCATATCTCGTCCTCCCTAAGGTGTTGTGGATGACCCAGCTTCGCGCTCGGTCAGATCCCCTCGGCAACGCTGTTCTTCGGCTGCGCGAAACGCCGGTACAGAGAAGGCAGCACAAACAGAGTCAGGATCGTGGCCGAAATCAGCCCGCCAATGACTACGATGGCCAATGGTCGCTGGACCTCGGCGCCTGCGCCTGTCGCCAGGGCCATCGGGACGAATCCAAGCGACGCGACCAGTGCCGTCATCAATACCGGTCGCAGACGCCTTAATGCACCTTCGCGCACGGCTTGATCCCACGGCAGCGTTTTCGCCAAGTCGTCAATCGAGCCGACCATCACCAGACCGTTTAGCACCGCCACACCGGATAGCGCGATGAAACCCACTGCTGCCGAAATTGAGAACGGCAGGCCACAAAGCCACAGCGCCCCGATACCGCCGATCAATGCCAACGGTACACCAGTGAAGACGACGGCGGCCGCGCGCCAAGAGCCTACGGCTGAGTAGAGCAACACGACAATAAGTGCAAAGCAGGCTGGAATCACCACCGCCAGACGCAAGCGCGCGCGTTCAAGGTTTTCAAACTGCCCACCCCACGTGAGCCATACGCCGGCAGGCACGCGAACGTCGGCGTTGATACTGCTCTGCGCTTCCTTGACGACGCCGGCGATGTCCCGGCCGCGCACGTTTGCCTGCACCACTACCCGGCGCTTGCCGTTTTCTCTGCTGATCTGATTGGGGCCTTTGGCTGTCTCCAGTGCTGCGACCGATCCCAGCGGAACAAATTTTCCACTCGGAGTCAGTACCGGCAGTTGGCGCAGCGCCTCAACATCATTTCGTATACCTTCACCGAGCTTGACCACGACATCGAAGCGCCTGTCGCCCTCGTAGATCGAACCGGCCTCGCGCCCCGCGACAGCCGCAGCCAAGGTGTCGTACACGTCCTGCGCAGTGAGCCCGACCCGCGCCATGGCGTCTCGATCAAGACGGGCATCGAGTAGTGGTAGCCCCTGCACTTGTTCAACGCGCACATCCTCAGCTCCTTCCACGGCTCGCAGCTTCGTCGCGATCTGTTCAGCTGTCCGGATCATCGCGTCGAAATCGTCACCATAGACCTTAACGGCGATGTCTCCGCGGACGCCAGCGAGCAGCTCGTTGAACCGCATTTGGATCGGCTGTGTAAGTTCATAGTTTTGACCTGGGATGTTCGCTACGGCATGCTCGATTTTCTCCACCAGTTCAGCCTTGCTCATCTTAGGCTTTGGCCACTCAGCACGGTCTTTCACGATGACAAAGGTGTCGGTGATATTCGGGGGCATCGGGTCAGCCGCCAGCTCCGCCGTCCCTGTTCTTGAGAAGACCAGCTTTACTTCGGGTAGCTTCGCCACAGTCTTCTCCACTGTTGACTGCATGGCCTGGCTTTGATCGATAGACGTTCCCGGAATGCGCGCTACCTGTAGCAGTACATCACCCTCATCGAGCGTAGGAAGAAATTCCTGCCCCAAGGTGGAAAACAACCAAATGGCCCCGACAAAACCGGCGACGGCGATCACGCCAATCAGCTTGGGCCGGGTTAGAGCCCGGTCCAGCCATGGCGCGTAAGACGACGAGACGGCTTTCACCATCCTGTTTTCCTTCTCATCGACATGGCGGGAGAGCCATAGCGCGATGGACGCTGGCACAAACGTCAGAGATAGAACGAAGGCAAACAAGAGCGCGAGTATGACGGTCAGGGCCATCGGGGCGAACATCCGACCTTCAACGCCCTGGAACGTCAGCAGTGGTACATACACGAGAATAATGATTGCCTGGCCGTAAACGCTCGGCCGGATCATTTCCCGCGCCGCAGCCGCCACCGTTTCCAGCCGCTCGGATTTTGACAGCACTTTGCCAAGAGTATGCTGGCGTTCCGCGATGCGGCGCAGCGCATTTTCCACAATAATCACAGCGCCATCGACAATCAGTCCAAAGTCGAGTGCGCCCAGACTCATAAGATTGGCCGATAGGCCTGCCTTGAGCATCCCGGCAGAGGTAAGCATCATGGTGACCGGAATGACTGCTGCAGCAATGAGTGCCGCGCGCAGATTGCCGAGCAGTGCGAACAGGACCGCGATCACCAGCAGCGCACCCTCCGTCAGATTGATCGCAACTGTCTTGATAGTCGCGTCGACCAGACGGGTTCGGTCAAGCACAGGCTTGATCAGTGTATCCGGCGGAAGCGACCGGGCAATTTCCTTCAATCGCACGTCTACCGCAGCGGCGACTGTACGGCTGTTCTGACCAATGCGCATCACGGCAGTACCAACGACAACTTCCTGTCCGCCTTCGGACGCGGATCCGAACCGCACCTCCTGTCCGAGGCCGACGGTGGCGACATGCGAAACCAGAACTGGCGTACCACTCCGGGTCGTGATGACGGTCTTGGCCAATTCCTCCGTCGAAGTGATGCGCGCATCGGCCTTGACGGTAAGCGCTTCTCCGTTCTGAAATACTACGCCGGCGCCGACACTGGTGTTGTTCCGTTCGAGCGCTTCACCCAGCATTGGCAGACTGATTCCCAAGGCCGCCAACCGTTGCGGATCGGGCGTGACCACGTACTGTTTGACATAGCCGCCAATGACGTCAACGCCGGCCAGTCCTTCAGTGTTTTTCAGCTGGGGCGCGACGATCCAGTCCTGTACCGTACGCAGATAGGTCGCCTTCTCAGCCGCGCTGCGCAGCACCTCGCTCTCGGGCGTGACATAACTTCCATCGGTCTGCAGGCCAGCACTTGAGCCCGCCTTGGCACCTGGCTTGGCCGCGAACTCAACTGTCCACATATAAACGTCACCAAGGCCGGTCGCGATCGGTCCAAGGCTTGCGTTCGCCCCTGTGGGCAGTGATCGTTCGACGGCTCGCAATCGCTCGGCTATTTGCTGGCGCGCGAAATAGATGTCAGTTCCGTCCTTGAAAACGGTTGTCACCTGTGCGAAGCCATGCCTGGTTAGCGAACGCGTAGATTCGAGTCCTGGGATGCCGGCGAACGCTGTTTCGATGGGGTACGTTACCTGGCGCTCGACATCGGCCGGCGACAGAGCCGGTACCACGACGTTGATTTGGACCTGCGTATTGGTGATGTCCGGTACCGCGTCGATAGGGAGACGGGTTAGCGCGAAAGCACCGACGATCGACAGCAGAATCGTGACGATGAGTACGTGCCACCGGCGAGCGACAGAAAAATTAACAATGCGTGCAATCATGGTTGGGTAACCTCGGAAAGTTCTGGAAGGAGGAAATTAGTCATCGTCCCCAGCCTCACCTTTGCCGTGCTCGGCTTTCAAAAGATACGTATTGCTCACGGCGATCTGTTCATTTCCTTCTAAGCCTAACAAGACCTTCACATAGCCAGCTGCGGCAGCGCCCAAAACGACGTGTTTGATCGCGAACCCATCTTTCGCGCGAACAAATACGCTTGGCTTATCCTCGACGGTTTGTACCGCAGTGCGAGGGATTGCAAGCTGGCCATCATCGGCTTTACCCGAAAGAGCGATGGAGGCGCGTGCGGTTTCCCCAATGCGCCAGGTGCCGCGCTCATTCGGCAGCATCGCGATTGCGCGCACTTGACGCGTTGTGGGATCCAGAATCCGCGACATACTGGTGATTCGCGCGGAGCCGGTACGGCCGTCCGTTGAGACATCCACGGTCGCACCCACGGCTACGCGCGCCGCGTCATCCGGTGATAGGGACAGCTCGACGGACAGGTTGTTGAGATTTGCAACCTCAAACAGATGCGCATTCGGTTCGACAATGTCGCCAAGCGCAATCTGCCGGGCAGTGACATTGCCCTTGATGGGCGAGCGCAACATCAGACGGTTCAATTGTCCGCCGCCGGCTCCGCCTGCGGCGGACAATTGCTGCTCGGCCAAGCGCAAGCGGGTTCCTGCTTCTTGCGCCGAGGTACGGGCGACTTCAAACTCCTGGCGGGAAGTGACTTTTTCGCCGTACAGACGTTCTTCCCGCTTGAAGGTTGCCTGGCCTAGTTCAAATTGGCGCTTGGCAATCTCGATGTCGGCGCGCAGCTGGGCAATGTCTCGGCTTTCGATTACCGCAAGCACGTCGCCGCGACTGACTGCCTCACCGAGATTGCGCCGGACTTCGACCACCCGGCCCCCGACCGAGCTGGACACGACGGCCGCCTGCATGGGATCGGCGGCGATCACAGCGGGAGCCTCAATGGCGCCCGCAAAAGATTGCCTTACCGGTGTGACATCGATCCCGGCGGCTCGAATTTGCTGATCGGAAAGCGTGACAAAATCTTCTTTGCCCTCCGACTCACCTTCTTTCTCTTCGCTTCCGCCGCTCTCCTTGGCCTCGCTCTTCGCCCCGGACATGGCTTCCTTTTTCTCTTCCTTCTCGTCCTTATCGCCTTTCTTTTCTTCGCTCTGCGACACGACCGAGTCTTTCGGCTTGGCCGTTTCAGGCTTGGGGGAGCACGCGCTCAACAGAATTATGGCGGCGCACAGGCCCGATCGAAATACTGCTTGCATGGGTCAGTCCTTGTAAATTGGAGAGTTGAAACCTTGTAGTCGCGCCAGACGTGCACGCGCAGTGTGCAATTCCGTCAGCGCATCGACAGACGCCTGGCGGGTTTCAGCCAACGAACGCTCGGCTTCGATCAATTCGAGCTGGGGGAATTTCCCTTCGCGGTAGCCGAGCCGTGCGATACGTGCCGCTTCCTCAGCAGCGGCCAAAGCGGGACCGTTCGCTGCGCGCGCAGCTGCTGCAGCATCAGCAACCTCGGTGTTTGCCTGTTGCATGGACTGTTCAAATTCCAACCCAGCGGCGCGGCGGCCCGCCACCGCCCGATCATATTCGGCCCGCGATCGGGATACAGCTGCTGTGCCTGGATTGAACAGTGGAAGGGGGATTGACAGACCGAGAACTGCCGCCTTATCGGACGTTTCTCCATAGCGACGCATACCGGCGGTGAGTGTAACGTCGGGAATGCGATCACTCTTGGCCGCAACGATGCGGGCGGCAGCAGCGGTGACCTCGGCCTCAGCTGCCACAATTGCCAGTCCCTCGCCTGACGCAGCAGGTAGTTCGCCACGTTCGACATACTCAAACCAGGGCGATGCGATCTTAAATGGCTTTGCGACGCCAGTCAGCCGTACCACATTGGACTGGGCCAACTCGACTGCGCGCTCTGCCTTGCCCAAGCGGACTTCCATATTTATACGCAGGACATCAGCACGTTGCTCTTCGATTGGCGATGCTTTGCCGGCACGTACCCGTTCTCGTGCCGCGTGGAAGGCACGCTCGGCCAATTCGTGACTCGTTTTCGCGATCTGCGCGTGCCGCTCGCTTGCGGCCAGGTTAACAAAAGCTTCGGTTACCTGCAGCGTCAGGTCGGCTTGGGCCGCTCTGGCGCCAATTCCAGCAGCAGTACGTTCTGCCTGCGCCACACCCATCCGGGCATGACGTTTACCGCCCAGTTCCAAGGGCATCGACAACGAGGCGGTTTTTTCGCCCCCACCAAAGCCGCGATACCGGCCGGATCCCATCACGTTCTCCGCCTCTACCGAAAGCGTCGGGTTCGGCCGCAGGCCGGATAGCTGTATATTTGCATCGGCTGCCCGAACGGCCGCATCCGCTCCCTGGAGAGCGGGAGCCTGAAGCTGCGCCTTCGCTACAGCTTCTCTCAATGTGAGGGCAGTGCCGTTTTCGTTGGCCGATTGTGCAACTGCGGTCGAAGCCAGCAGCACGGCAATAATGAAGACAGAAGTCCGGGTACGCATAGGTTCCATGGCTTGACGGGATGGCAAAGAGTCTTTATAAACCTTAAACCAACTTTAAGGTCAAGCACGATGTCAACTTCTCTTACGATTGGCCAACTGGCCAGCGCAGCCGAGATACCGGCCGCCACGATTCGCTACTACGAAAAAATTGGACTGCTCGCGTCGCCGTGCCGCTCAGGAAGCAATTATCGGCAGTATGGGAGTGATGACCTCGAACGTCTTACCTTCGTACGGCGGGCACGTGACATTGGTTTCACGATTGACCAGGTCCGGAGTCTGCTATCTTTTTCTGACCAGCAAAGTGGCGACTGCTGCACGGTGACAGCACTTACAGAGGAACATCTGGCCTCCGTCGAACAGAAGATTGCCGATTTGCTGCGATTGAAAGACCGCCTCACGGATCTCCTGACCTCCTGCAGGGGCGGTCTGGTCGCCGATTGCCGCATTATCGACGCTCTGACCCCTCGCCAATAATCGTGTACAGCGCTTGACGTTAAAGCTGCTTGAAGGTTTAACCTGAGCGGATTCAACTTGAAAGTCCCTCGCCATGACGCCAGATCCAACTTCCGCTCCTGTCACCCTGAAAACCGTTTTATTCGTATCTAAGATGGACTGCCCATCGGAAGAAAATCTGATCCGGATGGCTTTGGGGGGCGTCCCGGATATTGACCGCATGGCGTTCGACCTGAACACTCGCACGGTAACCTTGTTTCATCGCGGTGCTCCGGGAGCGCTAGTTGATGCGCTGTTGCCTTTGGGACTGGGCGTCGAACTGCACCAGTCGCGCTCAGCTCCCGCCCAAGCAACACGGATGACGAGCACTTTGGGGATCCCCAAGATGGATTGTCCGTCAGAAGAGAACATGATCCGCATAGCCCTCTCCGACATAGGCGATATCAAGTCGCTCAACTTCGATATCGCACAGCGACAGCTCCACGTGACCCATACCGGCACCATTGATCCCATCCTGTCGAAGCTCATTCCTTTGCAGTTCGGTGCGTATCTAATCAGTGCAACGACAGCAGCCCCCGATGATCGTGCCGACACCGACAAGGCGGGTGACCAGTCGGAGGCGAAAACCCTTCGCTTGCTCCTGGCCATCAACGGCGCCATGTTCGTGGTCGAATTGGTGTGGGGTCTAATTGCCCAATCGGCGGGCTTGGTAGCCGACTCCCTAGATATGTTCGCCGACGCAGCCGTGTATGGCCTCGCGTTGTATGCTGTGGGCCGCGCCGCATCTCTCAAGACGCGCGCAGCGCATGTTGCTGGTTGGTTGCAGATGGCGCTTGCACTCGGGGCGCTTGGCGAAGTCGTGCGGCGCACCTTGCTCGGTAGCGCGCCAGAATCTGGCTTAATGATGGGTGTCGGCGCGGTTGCGCTGGCCGCGAACGTGGCGTGCCTAGTGTTGATCGCAAAGAAGCGCGATCGCGGCGCTCATATGAAGGCAAGTTATATATTCTCTGCCAATGACGTAGTTGCCAACATTGGAGTGATTGTCGCCGGCGCACTCGTTGCCTGGACTGGCTCCCATTATCCTGATTTGGTGATCGGCACTGTCATTGGCATTATCGTACTAAATGGGGCGCGCCGAATCCTCAAATTGAAGTAAGCGGAGACCATTGCTGTCATGGTGACCCAGCGAATCGATAGCACTCAGCAGCGATAGATCGATTCATGCCAGTCAGCTTTCTCTCGAATGAGCAACGCGAAAACTACGGCCGCTATGTCGGCCCGCCGTCGGCTCATGATCTCGCCCGGTATTTTCATCTGGATGACACCGACTATGCGCTGATTGCGCAAAAGCGCGGGGCGCACAACCGGCTGGGCTTTGCCGTCCAGCTCGGGACGGTGCGCTACCTGGGCACGTTCCTGGAAGACCCGCTGGCCGTGCCCCAACCCGTGTTGCGGACGCTGGCCAAGCAGTTGCGCATCGAGGCGCTGGACAAGGCGAGTCCCTACAGCACGGGCGAGCAACGCTGGCAGCATGCGGCGGAAATTCGCGCATCTTATGGCTACGTCGAGTTTACGGAACCCCTGATCGCATTTCGCCTGACCCGGTGGCTGTATGCTCTGTGCTGGACCGGCACCGACCGGCCGAGCGTGCTGTTCGAGCGTGCCACAACGTGGCTTGTTACTCACAAAGTGCTGCTGCCTGGCTGCACGACCCTCGAACGCCACGTTGCGCGCCTGCGCAGCCGCGTCGAGGAACGTTTGTGGCGCTCGCTTGGCAGTGGGGTCAGCCTGGACCAGCAGAGCCGCCTGGAAGGCCTCCTGGTCTCTTCTGGCGGCACTCGGAATTCGCCGCTCGACCGCCTGCGCACAGGGCCGGTAGTGGCCAGCAGCCGGTCCATGAGCCTGGCGCTGATGCGGCTGCAAGCCGTCCGCGAGCTTGGCATACGGTTGCCGGCCGCCACGCGCATCCCGGCCACGCGCGTCGCGGCCCTGGCCCGCTTCGCCGGCGCCGCCAAAGCCAGTGCGATCCTGCGCTTGCCGCCGCTGCGCCGCCTGGCCACCCTTGTTGCGTTCGTGCACTGCCTCGAAGCATCAGCACAGGATGATGCGCTGGAGGTCCTGGAAGTGATCCTTCGGGAGCTGTTCGGCGATGCCGTGAAAGCCGACAAAAAATCTCGCCTGCGCTCGCTCAAGGACCTGGACGAAGCGGCTGCGACCCTGGCCAGTGCCTGTCAAATGCTGCTCGACGATGCGGTGCCGGATGCCGAGCTGCGCAAACAGTTGTTCGCGCGGATTTCGCCTGAAGCGCTCTCACTAGCCCTGGCCGGCGTCAACAAACTGATTCGGCCGTCAGACAATGTGTACTACCAGGAGCTGGACGCCAAGTACAAGACCGTGCGCCGCTTCCTGCCCGCGCTGGCCGAGCAAATTCACTTTGGCGCGAATGTCGCTGGCGAGGCCGCATTGAACCAGCTGCGCGCGGAAGGCTTCGAGGTGAAGGATGAAGACGTGGCCAGGCTGTCGCCACTGCTGCATGAGCACATCAACATGCTCGGCCGGTATTCGTTCTCAGTACCGGAAGCTGTGGCCAAGGGTGAGCTGCGACCGTTGCGCAACCCGGCGAACGATGAGTAGAATTTGACCAAGCAAACCCATATGAATATACCGACGAAGCATTATTCCGTAGCGAATTGTTTTTCTTCCTACCTGCTGCCGCACATCCTTTTTGTGCCGGAATTCGAGCTGAGAAAGAAGGCAGTCATGACGTGCTGTCTTGGCTGGAACCTCAGTCTGTTTTCGGACGCCGAGCGCGAGGAACACATTGATCGACTCTGGAAGCTATTTGAGGTCGATAACCAGGGTACGGCAACAACTGGCATGGTAGAGCAGGGGTTCAAGCTGGAATTGCGCATGCTGATCGTACAGAAATTGGATCTATTTCCCTGGGTACGAACCCATATTCCCAAGGCAGACCTCAGTTCGCACGCCGGCCATGACGTATTAATTATCGCTACCGGCAACGCCGCCGCTGAGGAAATCAAGATCGCGACGTGCCCCAGTCCACTCGGCCTGCCACTGATCATCGACACCTTGCGCACCATCCAGAGTGACACCGCCGCCCAGGCGGAACAAATGCTTGAGCGGGTCGTCGATATCCCGCAAGCTATCAGCGACATCGATGCTACCCGCATGGTGACGCTCTACGGCGTCCAGCGTGCCGATCTGGTGTCGTACCGCCGCATGCTTACGATGTGGCATGACAGCCAGCCGGCGCCGAGCGTACGGCGTGTCATCAATCACTGGCAGAGCGTGGTGGACGAGATAGAGGCGGACACCAACGTAGTGCTGAACATCTTGGCAAGATGCAGTTAAGCCTGGAAAGCAGTCAAGGATAAATGCTTAACCCGGTTTTCCGTTCCACTGCACCTCAAACCCCAGTCTCGTGATGTTTGTGCTGGCTTTACGGTATCTGGGGACGGCCCGCACGGGCGCTTACTTCTCAGCAGCGCCGTTTGTCGGCGCGATCATTTCGCTGTTCATGCTGGGCGATATTCCAGGGCTGCTGTTCTGGCTAGCAGCAGCACTGATGGCCGCAGGCATTTGGCTGCATTTAACAGAAAAGCATGAGCACGATCATGAACATGAGCCGATGTTCCACACACATTCACACAATCATGACGCCCATCACCAACACACGCATGACGACAGTTGGGATGGTAAGGAGCCCCATGTGCACGCCCACCAGCATACGCCGCTGCGGCATGCACATCCCCATTTCCCTGACATTCATCACCGGCACGATCATTTATGAGCTCACCCAAGCTACGTGCGAAGAGGTGAGCGAGTTTAACCGACGAACGGCCTGATGGCACAAAAGTACATTTATACGGGCGATGATCCGGTGCCGATAGCAGAACTAGCAGAGCAGTAATTGCCTAGGACAGCATGCAGGTTTTACGCGTCAGATCGAGGCTCGGGCTGACGGCCTTTACCAAACCCATCACTTCATTCCAGTGGGCCCTGCATAGGGTGCTCAGCGGATACGCGCCTTCGGTCCAGCCGCAGATGTCTGATCACTCGCTCTCAGGAAGATGTAGATTCTGCTCAATGCGGCGCTGGTTAAAGGGATCTTCCCTGTCGATATAACGCATAGCGGACTGGGCGTTTTTCCAGCCAACGTGTTCCATCAGCGTTCTCAAATCCCACCCATTGGCGGTGGCCCAGCTGGCAAAGCCGCGCCGAAGCGAGTGGGCGCTGTACAATTCAGGCGCGTCCACTCCGGCTTCGTGCAGGATATTGCGTAGAAGCGGCACCAGGCTATCGATATTCAGTCCGTTAGAGCGTATGTTGCCCCAACGATCAATGGCGCGGAACACCGGTCCAGCCGTCAATCTCGCTGCGGCGATCCATTCCTCATAAGCGCTGACTGGGCACAGACGCGATAGTAACGGCACCGTGAAGTTGCCGCCTTTGAGCTGGCGATCACCTTTGGTGCGCGGCAAGAAGCAAGTCATCCCTTCTGCTGGGGTGAAGTGAACATGCTCAATCTGCAGGCGAGTCAGCTCGTCGCCGCGAAATCCGCGCCAGAAACCGAGCAGGAACAACGCTTTGTTGCGGCGGTAACGCAGTTCGGTAGCCAGTTCTCCGTGGGATTGCGCGGCGTCGACGTTGGCCGTCAACCAGTGATCGACCACCATGAGTTTATCAATTTGGAATGGTTTTGCCCGCTTTTCCTCGGCTGGGTGGAGCGTCTGGATGCCGCGCAAGACCTGGCGTACTACCGGTGCCTTGGTAGGGTCTGGAAAGCCTTGGTCGAGATGCCACTGGGCTAATGCGGCCAATCGCTGACGCAGGGTGTTGACGGCATGCTTGCCAGCACGATCGGCCAGATAGCGTGCCACGCTATCGGGCGTCGTCGGCAAAAAACCACCCCATTCCACTTCAAAGTCGCGGATCGCGCTTTGATAGCTTTTTCGAGTGTTTTCGCGCGTGGCGGCCTGCAGAAAGCGGTCGATATCGGACATGACATGCAAGGCAAAAGAGTGGAGTGGCGGAGGGTCGAGGCTGTTCGTGTGGTAAATTGCAAGAGTCGGGCCATGTTCTGTCTGGGGTCGTCTCAGAATTCGGAATTTAAAGCATGCTAAGGGGTAGTCACCCCGTGACTCACCCGCGCCGATGCAGCGAGCTTCGTTCCGTCTTGTAGTGACGCAATCAGCGGGCAGGAAACGTTCCCCTTTCGCGCATGGCATGCACACACCAACTCAGACAGCACGGCCTCCATGCGCGCCAGGTCAGACATTTTCTCGCGTACGTCCTCGAGCTTGCGCTCGGCCAGACTGCTGGCTTCCTCGCAATGGGTGCCATCCTCCAGCCGCAGCAGATCGGCGATCTCGTCCAGGCTGAAGCCCAACCGCTGGGCTGATTTCACGAACCGCACCCGCGTTACATCCGCCTCACCATAGCGGCGGATGCTGCCATAGGGCTTGTCCGGCTTCGGCAACAAGCCCTTGCGCTGATAGAAGCGGATGGTCTCCACGTTGACCCCGGCCACCTTGGCAAAAACGCCGATAGTCAGATTCTCCAAATTGTTTTCCATATCGCTTGACTCCGTACATGACTACGGAAGTAAGGTTACGCTATTCCATTCAAATTCGAAAGGACAAGCGCATGTCTGAACCACAAAACGGGCGCGGCGCGCTCTTCGCCGGTGGGCTGGCCGCCATCCTCGCTTCTACTTGTTGCCTCGGGCCGCTAGTCCTGGTCGCATTGGGATTCAGCGGTGCATGGATCGGCAACCTGACGGTGCTGGAACGCTATCGCCCGATCTTCATCGGCGCAGCGTTGGTGGCGTTATTCTTCGCTTGGCGGTGCATCTATCGCCCGGCGCAAGCCTGCAAACCGGATGAGGTCTGCGCGATTCCCCAAGTGCGAGCTACTTACAAGCTCATTTTCTGGATCGTGGCCGCGCTGGTCCTGGTCGCGCTCGGATTTCCTTACGTCATGCCATTTTTTTATTAATCACAGGAGTTCATCATGAAAAAACTGCTTGCCTCCCTGACCCTCGCCGCTATTGTTGGCCCCGTGTGGGCCGCTACCCAGACCGTCACGCTGTACGTTCCCAGCATGACCTGCTCCGCCTGCCCGATTACTGTTAAAAAGGCGATTTCCAAGGTTGAAGGCGTCAGTAAAGTTGACGTGACCTTCGAGACACGCGAAGCGGTTGTCACTTTCGATGATGCCAAGACCAGCGTGCAGAAGCTGACCAAGGCAACCGGAGACGCGGGCTATCCGTCCAACGTCAAGCAGTGAGCCACTGAATCCGAACCAGGGGCGATCATGGGACTGATCACACGCATTGCTGACAAGGCTGGCAAGCTTGGCAGCGTTGTTTCCGCGATGGGATGCGCCGCTTGTTTTCCGGCTATCGCCAGCTTGGGCGTGGCCATCGGGCTTGGCTTTCTACAAGAATACGAAGGGTTGTTCATCTCCAAGCTGCTGCCGCTGTTCGCAGTCGTGGTTTGGCTGGCGAATGCACTGGGCTGGCTGAGTCATCGGCAATGGCACCGCAGCCTGCTCGGAATTATCGGGCTAACCATTGTGTTCGCTGGGACGGTCTGGTTGCTTAGCAACTGGTGGACGGCGAACCTGGTCTATGTCGGCTTGGCGTTCATGGTCGGGGTATCCATTTGGAATTTTGTCTCGCCTGCGAACCGCCGCTGCGGCCCGGACGGATGCGAACTGCCACCCCGGCGCGGATAACAGTCAAGGCCGTGGCCAATATGAGTAAAATAGGAGTTGTTGCATGACCAATCTAAAAATCACCGGCATGACCTGCGACTCGTGCGCAACGAACGTCAAAGACGCGCTCGAAAAAATGCCCGGCGTGCAGTCGGCGCTGGTGTCCTATTCGAAGGGCACAGCGCAACTCGCCACCCTGCCGGGCACGTCACCGGACGCGCTGATCGCCGCCGTGGCCGGACTGGGCTACAAGGCAACGCTTGCCGATGCGCCACCGACGTACAACCGCACCGGACTGCTCGACAAGGTGCGCGGTTGGATGGGGACCGCGGATAAACGTAGCGACGACGAACACCCGTTGCAAGTAGCCGTCATTGGCAGCGGTGGAGCCGCGATGGCTGCGGCGCTGAAAGCCGTCGAGCAAGGCGCGCACGTCACGCTGATCGAGCGCGGCACCATCGGGGGCACCTGCGTCAATATCGGCTGTGTGCCGTCCAAGATCATGATCCGCGCCGCCCACATCGCCCATCTGCGCCGCGAAAGCCCGTTCGATGACGGGGTCAAAGCGACCGTCCCTACAATTGACCGCGGCAAACTACTGGCCCAGCAGCAGGCTCGCGTCGAAGAGCTGCGGCACGCCAAGTACGAAGGTATCCTGGACGGCAACCCGGCCATCACCGTTCTGCATGGCGAGGCGCGTTTCAAGGACGACCAGAGCCTGGTCGTCCGTTTAAACGAGGGTGGCGAGCGCATCGTGATGTTCGACCGCTGCTTGGTCGCCACCGGCGCCAGTCCGGCCGTGCCGCCGATTCTTGGCTTGAAAGAGTCACCCTACTGGACTTCGACTGAGGCTCTGGTCAGCGACACCATTCCCGAACGCCTAGCCGTGATTGGCTCGTCGGTGGTGGCGCTGGAACTGGCGCAAGCCTTTGCTCGGCTGGGCAGCAAAGTGACAATCCTGGCACGCAGCACGTTGTTCTTCCGGGAAGACCCGGCCATCGGCGAGGCCGTGACGGTTGCTTTCCGCGCCGAGGGCATCGAGGTGCTGGAGCACACGCAAGCCAGCCAGGTTGCCCATGTGGACGGTGAATTCGTGCTGGCCACCGGACATGGTGAATTGCGCGCCGACAAGCTGCTGATCGCCACCGGCCGGGCACCAAACACACGCAGCCTGGCATTGGAAGCAGTGGGCGTTGTCGTCAATGCGCATGGTGCCATCGTCATCGACAAAGGCATGCGCACGAGCAACCCGAACATCTACGCGGCCGGCGACTGCACCGACCAGCCTCAGTTCGTCTATGTGGCGGCAGCGGCCGGCACCCGTGCTGCGATCAACATGACTGGCGGCGATGCGGCCCTGGACCTGACCGCAATGCCGGCCGTGGTGTTCACCGACCCGCAGGTCGCCACCGTGGGCTACAGCGAGGCGGAAGCACATCACGACGGGATCGAGACCGACAGCCGCACGCTGACGCTGGACAATGTGCCGCGTGCGCTTGCCAACTTCGACACACGCGGCTTCATCAAGCTGGTCATCGAGGAAGGTAGCGGACGGCTCATCGGCGTGCAAGCGGTGGCCCCTGAAGCGGGTGAACTGATCCAGACTGCGGTGCTCGCCATTCGCACCCGTATGACCGTGCAGGAACTGGCCGACCAATTGTTCCCGTACCTGACGATGGTCGAGGGGTTGAAGCTTGCGGCGCAGACCTTCAGCAAGGACGTCAAGCAACTGTCCTGCTGCGCTGGATGAGGAAAAAGGAGGTGTTTAATGAACGTCTACACGGTGTCCCGGCTGGCCCGTTATGCCAGGGTCAGCGTGCATATCGTGCGTGACTATCTGCTGGGCGGATTGCTTCGCCCGGTGGTGTGCACCCCAGGCAGCTACGGCTTGTTCGATGACGCCGCCTTACAACGGCTGTGTGCCTTCGAAGTGGTTATCGGCGTGCATGCACTGGCGCGGTTATATCGGACGCTGGATGCTGCGGACGGTGATGGTGTGGCCGCGCAGCTTGCCGTGTTGCGGCAACTCGTCGAGCGTCGGCGCGAGGCGTTGGCCACCTTGGAAATGCAATTGGCAGCCATGACAACCGAACCGGCACAGCACGCGTAGAGGCTGCCATTAATAGCCCCGAGCACTTGCCGTCTGAGACGGACAAACCGCTCACCGGCTATCTGTCGCCGCTGGGGTAGGACCACATAAACCTGACCGGCAATTACCTATGGCGCAGCAGCGCCAAGGTCGGTGCGGGGAAGTTCAGGCCATTGCGACCGCTGCCACTGGCTTAGCGTGCATTATTTCCCGTTTTCTGAGACGCCCCCTGTCTGGCGCTATCGGCAAATGTACAGCAAATGCAACCAATATGGCGCAAAAGGTCGCCTGACACAGGATAACCTTATATTATCCTGCTTCAATTTCAAGGAAAATTTGAGCTTGAATTTCTCGAAAAATGGTATGTAATTACATGGTATGT
>NZ_JAFCTQ010000053.1:0-33812 GCF_049896105.1 Janthinobacterium sp. PSPC3-1
CTCCCGTTCAAATTGAAACGGCAAGCATGCGGAAATCGGGATTACGCCACAAGGCTGTGGTTTATGGAGCGCTTACATTTGAACACCCTGCGAAACATGATTGGGAGATCGATGAAGAACGCCGAAATGCTGAATACGCTCTTAAACAGCGAAAGGAAAAAAGCAAGCGCCAGAAGTTTTTCCAAAATAAACTTGCCGACCTGAGAAACGGCGATCTCTCAGCGGGAACATATGCCGCCAAAATATATGTGGGAATGGTTCAAGAAGCTGAGAAGTTTTCGAGCGCGAAGGAAAGACTGGCGCATTGGATCGGTGACGATCTCGTGGAGCATGCAATAGCTGGCTTTGAAGCGACCTTGTTTCGCAAGGATCTTCCAAGTCCAGATGATATTGCCATGAGCTTTGTAGATGGACAGATGTGGAATTATGGCTATTCCATCATTGCGGGACTGCATGTCCGAAATATCGCCGGCGCTGATCTCTCAGACCTGCCCAACGATGTACTGATAATGGGCTTGTTGCTAGCATACGATGGGCGTTGCTATCGAATCCATTCTGACCTCGATCCGTTGACATCGGTGCTGGAAACGCTCATCCTGCCGACGCTGGAAACCCACGAACGGTTCGCAAAGCTGTGGATAGAGCCTGCGCTAAAAGCCAAGGCAACATATGTTGGGGCATTAAGACGTTTTGTTCATGATGTACGCTGGCGGGAGACGGCATTGCGCGTGGTACCAGAGTGGCTACAGACATACAGCGATTTGCCGCTTCAAACCGAGATGGAACTCGTCGATAGCATTGCGTATCCATCTGCCTCGGCTGGCTTGGCCGCATTGGCAAGATCACGTATCGGCAGATCTGACGAGTCTGATGAGCGGATGTTTTCCTGGCTTGCGGTGGATATGGTGGTGCGCTTTGATGAGACATTACCGAAATTATTCGACGCGGCTCGGCGCCATCCTGAATTCTTATTTTTTATTCGAGATCGGCTGCATCGACACGAACCAGAATATCTCTTTACCATTTCAATTCCGCAAGCCGAATGGCTGGTAACGATGTTCAGGAAAGCGTGGCCAGAAACCTCATTACGTGGCAGCAGTAGTGGCAACAGAAATCACCACGATGCCTCAAGTTTTTTACGAAACGTCATTACGCGTCTAGCGAATGACACCTCAGAAGCAGCCATGGTGGCACTGCAAACTTTAATCACCGGCGCCAGCGATACGTACACGAATCTGATCCGCCACATGGCGGTGGAACAGCGTCAAAAACGAGCTGAAAAAAGCTACACTTCCATTGGACCAATTGCACTGGCAACAATGCTTGCTGATGGCACACCGGCCACCATCGATGATTTTCGGACTCTGGTACTTGAAGAGTTAGAGTCGGCCCAGAAAGTATTGAAGGGCGACGACTTGGATCAAGTACGGGATTTCTGGAATGATGAAGATATTCCCCATAACGAAAACCGATGTCGAGATCGTCTTGCTGCAATTATCGGACCTGAGTTAGCACGCTACGGTATTCAGCGCATCACTGAAGCCGACATGCCGTATACCAAGCGCGCTGACTTGGCTTTTGCGTATGAAAAAATGCAACTGCCTATGGAGGTCAAAGGGCAATGGCACGATGACGTCTGGAGCGCCGCCATGAGCCAACTCGACGCGCAATACCTGATAGATTGGCGCTCGCAAGAACGCGGTATCTACTGTGTTCTGTGGTTTGGTGATCTGCCATCGAAAACAGCAAGACGGCTGAAGCCTCCACCCGCTGGTGTTATGTCACCTGCTTCGGCCGAGGCGATGCGGGATTCGATCAAAGCGCTCATTCCTGCCTCTCGGCGCAACTTTATTGACGTTGTCGTTTTGGACCTTACTAGGCAGCCCAGTCTAATTGCATATTTGGGTAATGACGATTGATGCCGCTTGGGCTATGACAGGTTCGGGTTCGTTGCCAACGTCAGTATTGTTTAATACAGCTATGTAAAGCCCCTCCCCTCTGGAATGCGTAAGACCGCGGAATTGAAGCCGGAAGAAGCACCGTGTTTACTGTCCCCTCAAACCACAACAGCGCCGAACGACTCGGGCCGCCGCGCCAGCAGGTGGGACAGCCGTTGCAGACCCGCCTGCAAGCGGCCACGGTCCTTGATGCTGCCCAACGAGATCCGGATGGCATTTATGGATACGCTGCCGGTGGCGAATGCTTCCGCCGGCGTGACGGCGACGCCGTCGCTGGCGGCCGCACGCGCAAGCTGCGCGGAGTTCCAATATGCCGGCAATTCGAGCCAGACATGCAGGCCGTCTCCCGCGCCGCTGTAGCGCCCCGCCAGGATATCGCGCGCCATCCGGTGGCGCAGGCGCGCCTCGCTGCGTATGCCTTCCATCAACCGGCCAGCCGAACCGTCGAGTATCCACTGCGTGGCCAGTGCGGCCGTCAGGGGCGCGAGCATCAGCGCAAATGATCGGAGCGCGGCCAGGAAACGTTCGCGCTCGATCGGCTCGCGCAGCAGCACGAAGGCGACACGCAAGCCGGGTGTCAGGCATTTCGACAGGGTCGAGATATAGATCACCTGTTCCGGGGCAAACGTGGCAATCGGCGGCGGCGGGGCATCGGCCAGCAGCCAGTAGGGATCGTCCTCGACGATGCGTACCTTGCAGCGCTGCGCGACGCCGGCGAGCTCCTTGCGCCGGCGTTCCGGCATGGTGATGGCGGTCGGGTTCTGCAATGTGGGGTTGAGGTAGACCAGCCCGGGCTTGTGCCGGCGGCACGCCTGCTCCAGCATCCCGGGCAGCATGCCGTGCCGGTCCGCTTCCACGGCAATGATGTGCCGGCCGAACCGGGTCGCTGCGGCAAGCAGGCCGGGATAAGTGCTTGGTTCCGCCAGGATCACATCGCCAGGCTCGGTCAGCGCCAGGATCAAGGCGGCGATCGCCGCCTGCGCACCCGGACAGACGACAATCTGCCCGGCATCCAGGGGGCCGAACATCGGCGCCAGCCATCTGGCGCCCGCCTTGCGGTCGGAGTCGCTGCCCCCGCCCGGGTGGTAAGTCATCAGCAATTCACTATCCGCCCGCATCAGTACTTGAGACAAACCTTGCTTCAGCATGTCGTCGAAGTCCACGCCATGCGGCGGTGGCGGGGTATTCATGGACAGGTCGAGGATGGCCGTCAGTTCGGCTTTCGGTGCCGCGACATACGTGCCGCGGGCGCCGCGGCCCTCCAGCAGGTTGCGGCGCCGGGCTTCGTCGTATCCGCGCGTGATCGTCGTCAGGTCGACGTCCAGCTGGGCCGCCAGCTGGCGCTGCGGCGGCAGGCGGTCGCCCGGCGCCAGCGATCCATCCGCCACCGCCGCCTGCAACGCATCGGCAATCTGCAAAAAGCGTGGCCCCTTGTTGGCGGCCAGGCGTGGCAACCAGCGTGGCAACGGTTCATCTTGTATGGTTTTCAACTGGGACATTTTGTCTCAATGTATGGAAATTGTTTTACAGTAGTATGCTTCAGAACGTGCAGCAGCGTCTTGCATGGCAGCCGCTGACGTTTTCTCCTCTCACTAGATAGTGTCAAGTAATAACCTGGAAATACTCACCATGATGGAATGGATCCCTATCGTCCTTGTTACGTTCAAGGCTCTCGTGCTCGGCACGGGCATGTTCTACGCCATCAAGTGGCATTACGATCAAGGCAAGAAGGACAAGGACAAGGCGAAGCAGAATCGCGCGGTGCTGCGCGCGAGCGGCAAGGCAGTCGCCATCTTCGTGCTATTGCTGCTGAGCCTGGGGCTCGTCACCTTCTTTATTGTCAGCAAGCTTGGTCTGGAATTGGCCTTTTCATAATGGCAAAGCAAAGATACTCTTCCCTTATCCCTCCAGCCTGAACAGGCTCACCAGCTCCGACAACTGCCGCGCCTGCTCCTGCATCGCCTGCGCGGCGGCGGCCGCCTGCTCGACCAGGGCCGCATTCTGCTGGGTCACGTCGTCCATGCCGATGATCGCCTGATTCACTTGCGCGATGCCCGTGTTCTGCTCCTGCGTGGCGGCGCTGATGTCGCGCATATAGGCGCTCACTCTCTCGATGCCCTCGACCACATGGCGCATGGCGTCGCCCGCCTCGCCGGCCAGCTCGCCCCCTTGCGCCACCTGGGCGCTGGAAACGCCGATCAGGTCCTTGATTTCCTTTGCGGCCGCGCTCGACCGTTGCGCCAGGCTGCGCACTTCGCCGGCCACCACGGCAAAGCCGCGTCCCTGCTCGCCGGCGCGTGCCGCTTCGACGGCCGCGTTCAGGGCCAGGATATTGGTCTGGAAGGCGATCGCGTCGATCACGCCGGTGATGTCGGCGATCCTGCCGGACGACTGGCCGATGGCGCCCATGGTGTCGACCATGCGCGCCACCACCGCGCCGCCCTGCTGCGCCAGGTGTGACGCGTCGGCAGCCAGGCTGCTGGCCTGGCGCGCGTTGCCCGCGTTCTGGCTGACGGTGCCGGTCAGCTCTTCCATCGAGGCGGCCGTCTGCTCCAGCGCGGACGCCTGCGCTTCGGTGCGGGCCGACAAATCGAGATTGCCCTGGGCGATTTCCTGCGAGGCGCCGGCGATGGCGGCCGCATTGCCCTGGACCTGGCGCACGGTGGCGGCCAGGTCCCGCTGCATGCGGGCGATGCTGTGCAGCAGGCTGCCATTGTCACCGGCGCGCAAGGTGATGGGTGCCGACAGGTCGCGCCCGGCGATGCGGCGCGTGACATCGACGGCATAGGCCGGCTCGCCACCGAGCGCGCCCAGCACGCGACGGATCACCTGCCAGCCCAGCGCCGACATCAGGACCAGCGCGGCCAGGAAAAACCACAGTGACTGCAGCGCCGCCTGCCAAAAGGCGCGCTCGATATCGTCGCCGAAGAAGCCGGTGCCTATCCACCAGCCCCAGGGTTTGAAAGCGATAATACCGTTGAGCTTGGCCACCAGCTGGCCGTCGCGCCGGCTTTTGACCGACACCAGCCCCACTTCGCTGTTGGCCAGCGCTTCGACATACGCTTGCGCGTCGGGCCGGCCGTCCATGGTTTCGCCCTGGGCGATCACGCCGATATTCTTCGGATTCGGGTGCACCAGGTTCAGGCCGTCGGGCAGGCGCGCCCAGTAGTAACTCTTGCCGTCGTTATTGAGCTGGGTCAGTGCGGCCTTGGCGCCAGCCTGCGCCTGCTCGCGCGTCAGGCGGCCATCAAGCTCCTGGGCGTGGTAGTACGCGACCAGGTGTTCGCCCATCTTGAGCATATTGACGATCTGCGCTTCGCGGTCATGCAGCATGGCCGCATGCAGGGTGCGCAGGCTGTGGGCGCCCAGCATGGCCATGGCCAGCAAGGCGGCGCCGACCAGCAGGATCAGGCGGTGTGACACTTTCATGGTATTCCTTCAAAAAGGCGCAGCGCATCTGCCATGGGCGTGACTGTCCCTGGCCGCGCGCGTGAGGCGGCCCATCGGGACTGGCTGGCAGAAAAGGGGCTAGCGCGGAGGTTTGGTGGCGAGATGCGGCATGAAGTATTCAGGCCGCAGTTTGCGGGTAATTTCCAGCACCGGCAGCACATGATCGAGGTGGCTGCGCATGGCGGCGACAGCAATCTTCGGGTCGCCCGAGGCCAGCGCTTCGATCACGTCGCTGTGTTCCAGCATGACGTCGCTCATGCGTCCGGCCAGCGGCAAAGTCAATTGGCGGTAGCGGTCCATCTGGGTTTTCGCCTGCAGGATCATCGGCCAGACGCCCGGATAGCCGGACAATTCGGCCAGCGCCGCATGGAAGCCTTCGTCGGTGCGGTGAAAGCCGCGGATATCGTTATTGGCGATGCACTCGGCTTGCGTGGCGAGGATGGCGCGCAGGCGGGCGATGCCTTCCGGCGTGGCCCGTTCAGTGGCTTTTTCGATGATGGCCGTTTCCAGCGCACAGCGCACCAGCATGGCTTCTTCCAGCGAATCGAGCGGAATGCGCGCGACAAAGGTGCCGACCCGGGGCAGCACCTCGATCAGGCCTTCCTCGGCCAGCCGCTGCACCGCTTCATGCACCGGCGTGCGGCTGGTGCCCAGCTCTTCGGCCAGTTCCTTTTCCACGATGCGGGTGCCGGGCAGCATGCTCATCTCGACGATGCGCTGGCGCAGCAAGCCATACACGCGGCGCGCGGCGCTGATGCCCGTTTCGCCATCGGCGGGAGGAAGGGAAGACGACAAATTCATAAGCTGGGCCAGGTTAAACAATCAACGACAGGGCAAGCGATCATACCCTGTCCACTTGCATCAATGCGGCATCAGCGCGCGCGCGATAATGGCGCCGCGCTGGCCGATCACGCAGCCGGCCAGGCGATGCCCCGCCAGCGCCGCGTCAACCGGCGGCTTGCCCGCCAGGCGCGCCGCGAAATACGCCGCGCCGAACGAGTCGCCGGCGGCCGTGGTATCAACCACTTTTTCCACCGGTGGCGCCGCCACTTCCCGGGCTTCGCCGTCGCGCCAGACGATGCAGGGCTGGCCGCCGCGCTTGAGCACGATTTCGCCCACGCCCAGCGCGCTGGTGCGCGCGATCACCTGTTCGACCGACGCCGGGCCGTATAGTGCCTCTTCATCGTCGAGTGTCAGCAGGGCCAGCGAGGACAGCTGCAATACGCGATGATAAACCTCGGCCGCCACTTGCGCCCCCTCCCAAAGACGGGGCCGGTAATTATTGTCGAACACGATCTGGCCGCCATTGGCCTTGCATTGCGCCAGGGTCGCCAGCAGCAGCTCGCGGTCGGCTGGCGACAGAATCGCCAGGCTGATGCCGGACAGGTACACACGAGGCGCTTGCGCCAGCTGTGCCAGGATGGCTGGCGCCTGCGGGCCGCGCAGCCAGTGGCGCGCCGCCGAATCGCTGCGCCAGTAATGAAAGCGCCGCTCGCCGTCGGCATCAGTCTCGATCAGATACATGCCGGGCAGCTTGTCGGCCAGCCGCTGCACGCAGCTGGTGGCGATGCCCTCGGCCTGCCAGCTGGCCGCCATGTCGTCGGACAGCCCGTCGGTACCGAGCGCCGTCACATAGGCGATGCGGTGGCGGCTGGCGTCGACCAGGCGCGCCAGGTACACGGCCGCGTTCAGGGTATCGCCACCAAAGCGGTAATCCATCGCCTGCGCCGTGCCGCTGCCTTGCGCGCGCTGCAGTTCGATCATGCATTCGCCGATTACAAAGACCGTGTCGGCGCTATTGTTCGTCTCCATCTCACTCCTATCAATCATGAATGCCAGCGTGACACCGCGCCGGCATCCGTGAAGATGGCCGGCGCGGCATGGACTACTCAAGGCTCAAGAACCAACGTTTACTTCTTGTCCCAGGTCGAACCGAACAGGTTGGACTGGCCGATCGCCGGGAAGTCGACGAAAGCACGGCTGCAATCGACCACCTTGTCGACGTCGACCGCTTGCGTGGCCGTACCGTTGACCGTCACGCGCTCGGCAGCGTTGGCGAAGATCGGCAGGTTGGTGCCCTTGATCGTCAGGTTCGCGTCCGACGAGATCATGGTGGTGCCGTTCGGCGCGTCCGTGACCACGTTGTTCAGGTTCATCACCAGCGGATATTGCGGGTTGGCAAAGCCGCCCGTATTTTCCTTGAAGCCTTGCAGCTTGATGGCAGTGTTACCCAGGATGCGAACATTGTCCAGCGTGATGTCGTGGAAGTTCGGGTACAGCGGGCCGGCCGCCGGCAGCGCCTTGGTGCTGTAGTAGGTGGTAAACAACAGCGCGTTCAGGGCGTCGCGGATGCAGATATTGCGGTAGTGGATATTGCTCACTTCGCCGCCGCGTGCATAGTCCGACTTGATGCGCAGCGCTTCTTCCGAGTGCGTGAACGAGTTGTCATACACTTCGACGTTGGTCACGCCCGCATTCGTTTCGCTGCCGACCGAAATGCCATGGCCCCAGTAGATATGGTTGTGGGCGATGATCATGCCGTGCTTGCGGTCCGAACGCACGTCGCGCTTGCCGTCGATGGCGAACAGGCCGGAACCTGCTGGCGAAGGATTGGCGCTGCCTTTCAGTGCCACGTCATCGTCGCCGGTGCTGACAAAGTTGTAGGCAAAGACGAAGTTCTTCAGGTAGCCGTCGAACGACATCGCGCCGGTCGAGGTGGTGGCAAAACCGGTGGTCAGCTTGCCCGAAATCGCCTTGCCGGCCGCACCCGGATCGAAGGCGTCGGTGTTCTTGACGTTGTCCGCGTTGTAGGTTTCGCCGTTGTACAGCGGGTTGCCGTTACCGGCCGGATTGGCAAACGCCGCCAGGGTCGGCGTCTGCACTTTCACGCCCCATACCGTCAGGCCATCGACGCCGCTCGGCACGACGTGGAAGTTGGCGCTGTTATTGAGCGAGATGCGGTACAGGGTCAGGTTTTTCGCGTAGTTGAACACCATCATGCGGAAGTTTGACTGCGAGCCCGTGCCCGTCACGCCGTTCTGCACCATATTGCCCAAAAAGGCGAGGTCCCACCAGCTCATGTTGCGCGCCGACGATTTCGAGTCGACCGTGGTGCCGCCGTTGTCGCACGATACGCCGTCGGCCGCCTGCTTGCCGGTGGCATAGGCCGCGTAGGTGTTCGAGCACGTCATGTCGACCTTCATCAGCGGGTACAGCTTGTTGGTGGTGACGATTTCCGCATAGGCGCGGCTGTCGATCGAACCGTCGCCCATCACGGCCGAGTTGACCAGGTTGGAGCCGTTGATCAGCGCCGTGCAATTGCCCGAACTGCCGGCCTTGGTCGAGCTGACCGCCGTATTGCCGCAGTATGGACCGGCCGGATTCGGCGAATAGGTGGTGACGTCGCGCGAGGCGTACAGGGTCACGCCCTTGTCGATCCACAGGGTCACGCCGGACGGCAGGGTCAGCGGGCCGCTGATAAAGCCGTCGCCCACGCCGGACTTGTTGACCACCAGGCGCACCGCGTACCTGGTGCCGCGGTATTCCGGTTTGGCCAGTTCTTCGCCCGAGACGCCGGCGATATTGACGTTCTTGACGTTGGCGGTTTTCTGCGCGGCGGTCGCGGCGGCATCGGCGGCGGCGATCTTCGCGCCCACTTCGGCGTCGACGGCTGCGCCGCAGGCGTCGAGCGCGGCCTGGATGCGGGCCTGGTCAGGATTGGCGGTGGCGGTGGTGACAGCCACGCCGACGCCGGCTTTCGACGGATCGGCTTCCGGCGGCAGCGAGCCGTCCGGACGGCGCACCAGGTTGGTGGTCGCTTCCAGGGTGGCGCAGACCTGCGTGTCTTTCGGCAGGGTCGGTTCGGCGGGCAGGTCCGGATCGAAGGCCGTGGTGCCGACCTGGAACACGCTGCCCGGGGTGTAGCTGGTGGCGGTCTCGCCCTTGGTGTCGCCACCGCCGCCACAAGCGGCCAGCATGACGGCCAGCGGCAGGGCGACGCATGCCTGCGTCCAGCCTGTGTTTAGTTGTTTGATACCTGATTTCATGGTGTGCATCTCCTGATAAAGCTGCGCTCTGGGGCGCGCTGTGTGCCGGCTCGCGCCGGCTTCTTTTTAAAACGACGTTTAAAAACGGGCGATCAAGCCGATGCCGAAGGCGCGCGGCGAATTGCCCGGCGCCAGGAAGGCGTCGTCGGTGCCGGCCTTGTTGCTGTGCAGCGGCGACTGGCCCAGGTTGACGTTTTGCTGCGACTTGTTGTTGATGCGCGTGAAGTACACATACGGCATGAACTGTTCGTCGATCTTGTAGGTGGCGCCCAGCGACACTTGCGTGGCGCCGAAATCGTCGGCGCGGCCGAAGGTGGTGTTGTCCAGCTTGCCCAGCTTGCCGGCGGCCAGCATGACGTTCACGTCGTAGCCCACTTCCTGGGTCACGGAGGCCATCACCGAGCGCTGTTTCATGCTGCCCGTCTGCAGGGCCGTGTAGATATTGCCGGGGGTCGGCAGCGACTGCACGGCGTAGCCGTAGCTGCCCGATTCGAAGCCCAGGCCAACGCTGGTTTTGGTCGGGAATTTGTAGGTTGCCAGCACCTTGTAGAACGAGGTGTTCACGCCGCTGACCGAGGTATTGCGAAAGCCGAAGCCCTTGGACAGGTTTTCCACGTCCACGCCCGTGTTTTGCTGGCGGTCGTAGCCGGCGCCGATCGAGAATGCGCCGATGCTGTACTTGGCGGCCAGCGAGTAGCGCGCGCGGTCGTCGCCGGTGTCGCGCACTTCGTCGAAGCCGTAGGAGGCGCCGGCCTGGAAGCCATTCCACTCCGGCGTCAGGTAGTGGGCCGAGTTCTTGTAGCGCGCTTCGCCGCGGCCGAACAGGCTGTCGGCATTGCCGCTCAGTTGCGCCGAGGTGTTGTTCCACACATCCAGGCCCTGCACCGACAGGCCCAGGTTGCCGCCCAGCGCGCCGCCCGAGCCGACCAGGCTGCGGTAGACGGAGTCGTTGTTACCGATGATAAAGCGGCCGAAGCGCTTGCTTTCGATACCGACAAAGGTGTTGCGCGATTCAATGGTCGAGGACTTGCCCTGGCCGTTGATGCCGCCTTCGTCGAAGTTGTTCAGGCTGCCCTCGATCTGCCACAGGCCGCGCACGTCGCCCTTGATGCCGATCGAGCCGGCAAAGCCGATACGCGAATTGCCGTCCGAAACGCGGCCGCGGCTGCCGTACGGGGTCGGGCCGCCTTCGGCCTTGACCGATTCGATCTCGCCGTTCAGGAAGCCGTAGATGCGGGTTTCAACCTTGCGGCCTTCCAGGAAACCGTCGGCCAGCGCGCTGCCCGACAGGGCTGCCAGCAATGCCGTCGCCAGCACGCGGCGGGTCAGTTTGTTGTTCAGTTGTTGCATATCTTTCTCCTCTGGTCGCGCCTTGGGGTGGCGCTTTATTAACTTCGTTGAAAATGGTGATCCCTCCGCCCTGGCGCGGATGCGAACAAGTCGAAGGGAGTGATGTTGGCGTCAGCCGAATGCCGGTTTGCCCAGCGGGACCGATGGCGCGATTTTTTCGCGTATCAGAATGCACACCACGGCGGCGGCGACCAGGTCGAACACGGCCAGCAGCATGAACAGCGGGCTGTAGCCGACCAGGGTCACCAGCACGCCGAACACGAGGGTGAAGATGGTGGCGCCCAGGTAGCCGGACATGCCGGCCAGGCCGGTGGCGGTGGCCACTTCGTTCTTGCCGAAGACGTCCGAAGTAATCGAATACAGCGCGCCGGATAAAGTCTGGTGGGCAAAGCCGCCCACGCACAGCAGGGCAATCGCGGCATACGGGCTGGCCACCAGGCCGATGCAGGCCGGGCCGATCATGCAGACGGCGCCGACGATCACCACCAGCTTGCGCGAGGTGAACAGCGACACTTTCCAGTATTTGTGGAACCATGGGCTCAGGTACCCGCCCAGCACGCAGCCGATATCGGCGGCCAGGAACGGCAGCCAGGCGAACATGGCGATTTCCTTGATGTTCATGTGGCGCTCGGTGGCCATGTACAGCGGAATCCAGGCATTGAAGGTCTGCCAGGCAGGTTCGGACAGGAAGCGGGGAATCGCAATGGCCCAGAAGTTACGGCTGCGGACGATCTGGTGCCAGCGCGCCTTGGGAGTGACACCGACGCCGTTGGCGTCGCTCTGCTCCTGGCCTTCGAGGATAAAGTCGCGCTCCTTGTCGGACAGCAGTTTCTGGTCGCGCGGGTGCTTGTAGAAGGCCAGCCACAGTCCCGTCCAGACGATGCCGATGGCGCCGACGATGACGAAGGACATCTGCCAGCTGCCGTGCAGGATGGTCCACACCACCAGTGGCGGCGCGCACAGGGCGCCGATGGAGGAGCCGATATTGAACCAGCCGATGGCGATCGAGCGCTCCTTGGCCGGGAACCACTCGGTGGTCGCTTTCACGCCGGCGGGGATGCCGGCCGCCTCGGTCAGGCCCAGCATGCCGCGGAACAGCGCCATGCTTTGCCAGCCGGTCGCCATCGCGGCGCAGGCGCAGGCCACCGACCAGGCCAGCGCGAACATCGCAAAGCCGATCTTGGTGCCAACCGCGTCGATCACATAGCCGGCGATCGGCTGCATCAGCGCGTAGCAGACCTGCCACGCCACCACGATATAGGAATACTCCTGGGTGGTGATATTGAGCTCGCTCATCATCGTTGGCGCCGCCACCGACAAGGTATTGCGCGCTAAATAATTCACGATCAGTCCAGCCGTCACCAGCCCGACCATCCACCAGCGCATGCCGCGTACTTTAGTCATTTTGTCTCCCTCTAGCCATCCACGGCGGCGCAGCTGCGCCGCCACTTTGCGGGCCGTTCAGCCTTCCTGGGGAAGTGCTTTCGGCCTCGGTTTTTTTATTTTTACTGCGGTACTGCTGAATCCTTACAAGGCCTGCAGCGCGCCGCACATGCCATCCGCGTCGATGCGCACCAGCGCCGTGGCCACCGCCTGCGCCAGGTCCGGCACCGCATTCATGTCGCGGCCCCACACTTTTTCATTCGCCAGCCAGCCCTGCGCCAGTTGCGCCAGGCTTTGCCGGCCGCTGTCGACGTCCTGCCAGGCAGCCGAAAACCAGGCCAATGTCGCCGCATCGTCAGCCAGCGCGATCACGTCGCCGCGATACAGGCGGATGGTGGCGGCCAGTGCCAGCACCAGCCGTTGCGGCAGCTGGCCCTGCACTTCCACGTAGCGCAGCAGTTGCGGCGCGATGCGGGCGGCAAATTTGCTCCAGCTGTTGAGGGCGATCGAGGCCAGGCGGTGCTGGATATACGGGTTGCGGAAACGCAGCAGCACGTCGCGCGCAAACTGCTGCAGTTCGTCCTGCGGCAGCGGCAAGGCGGGGATAATTTCCTGCGCCAGCGTGTCGGCCAGGTAGCCGCCGATCTGCTCGTCGTTGACGGCCGCGCCGACGGTGTCCAGGCCGGCCAGCAGCGCCACCGGCACCAGCGCCGTATGGCCGCCATTCAAAATGCCGACCTTGCGTTTCTTGTACGGCGTAATGTCGTCAACCAGCCGGATATTGAGGTTGGCGCCGGCCAGTTTCAGTTCGTCGGCCAGCCAGGCCGGGCCTTCGATCACGAACAGGTAGTAGTACTCGGCAGCCACCAGGAACTGGTCGGCATAGCCCAGGTCCGCCGCAATCGCGTCGGCTTCGCCATCGGGAAAACCGGTAACGATGCGGTCGACCAGGGTCGAGCAGAATACGCAGGCCGACTCGATCCAGGCGACAAAGCCGGCGTCCAGTTGCCACAGGCGCGCGAAGTGCAGCACGGCCGCTTTCAAGGCCGGGCCGTTCTGTTCGATCAGCTCGCACGGCAGCAGCACCACGCCTTTGTCGGCGCTGCCATTGAAATGCGTGTAGCGCTCGAACAGCAACCGCGCCAGCTTGGCGGGGAAGGCCGAGGGTGGCGCATCGTCAAACGCATCGCCGTCGTTGACGGCGATGCCCGCTTCGGTGGTGTTCGAGACGATAAAGCGCAGCTCGGGCAAGTGCGCCAGCGCCAGGTAGTCGCCATACATGGTGGCCGGATTGATCTCGCGCTGCACGCAGCTGATCGTGCGGTATTCGCTGACGGGCGCGCCGCTTTCGTCGAGGCCGCGCACGACGGTGGTAAACAGGCCATCCTGCACGTCGAGCAGGGGCGAGCCGCTGCCGCCGCGCGGACGCACCACCACCACGCCGGCGTTCAAACCGCTGCGTTCATTGAGCAGGTCGATCTGCCAGTCGAAAAAGCCGCGTAGAAAATTGCCCTGGCCGAACTGGAGGAATTTGATCGGCAGCGCATAAGGCGCGCTGCGGCGAAGGATTTGCATGGACGTGTGGCTCACAGTGAAATGTCGCGTTTCCAGAAGATGAAGTCGTACTGCTGCAGGCAGTCGGCCTTGGCCGTGTACTGGCCGCCGGCGGTGGCCACCACCATGTCGAACAGGCCGTTGGCCACTTCCGGCAAAGGCGTGCCGTCGATCACGGGGCCGCAGTCATAGTCGATCAGGTCCGACAGTTTTTTGGCGACGCGGGTGTTGCTGGAGATTTTCAGCACCGGCACGATCGGGTTGCCCGTCGGCGTACCGAGGCCGGTGGAAAACAGCACCACGTTGGCGCCCGAGGCCACGATGCCGGTCACCGATTCGACATCGCCACCCGGCGTGCACAGCAACGACAGGCCGGCTTTCGGGCTTTGTTCGCCGTAGTCGAGCACCGAGACGATGGGCGAGGTGCCGCCCTTCTTGGCCGCGCCGGCCGATTTCATCGCGTCGGTAATCAGGCCGTCGCGGATATTGCCGGGGCTGGGGTTGTCGGCAAAGTGGGTGCCGACCGCTTCGGCGCGTGCTTCGAAGTCGCGCATCAGGCCCAGGAAGCGGCGCTTGTCGTCGTCGTTTTCGCAGCGCTCAATCAAATTGGCTTCCACGCCGCACAGCTCGGGAAATTCGGCCAGGATGGACGAGCCGCCGACGGCCACCACCATGTCCGACACCAGGCCCATGGCCGGGTTGGCGGAGATGCCGGAAAAGCCGTCGGAGCCGCCGCACTTGACGCCGATCTTCAGGTGCGACAGCGGCACCGGCTGGCGCACGACCTTGTTCGCTTCCTTCAGCTGCGCCAGGGTGTCGGTCAGCACGGCCTTCATCATCGCGTCTTCGCTGTCCCACTGTTGCTGTTCGTAGATCAGGCAGGGCTTGTCGAAGTTCGGGTTCTGCTTGGCCAGCGCATCCTTGAACATGGCAATCTGCGCGTTCTGGCAACCGAGGCTGAAGACGGTGATGCCGGCCACGTTCGGATGGTCGGCATAGGCCGACAGAATCCTGCACAGCGAGCGCGCATCGGCACGCGTGCCGCCGCAGCCGCCGTTGTGCGTGATGATGCGCACGCCGTCCAGGTTCGGAAACGGGCGCACCACCGGTTTCGGCGCTTCCATGTCTTCGCCCAGCAGCGACAGGGTGAACGACGCCAGGTCGTTGCGCGTGTAGCCGAGCGGCGCTTCGAGCGCATTGCGCAGGTGTTCGACATTGCGGTTTTCGCAGAACACCAGCGGAAACACCAGCCAGTAATTGGCCGTGCCCACGCGGCCGTCGGCGCGCACCACGCCGGGGAAGGTAGCGCCCTCGAAGCGGTCCACGTCGGGCGGTGTCCAGGTATAGGGCGCTTGCGGCTCCAGTTCCACTTCGGCCGCGTAATGGTGCAGGTTGTCGGTGGTGACGGCTTCGCCGCGGCGGATATCGACCGTGGCCTTGCCGACCGGTACGCCGTACAGGCGCAGGATCTCGCCGGCCGCAAACGCGCGGCGGGCCAGCTTGTGCTTGGTCTTGACGGCGCTGCTGATCAGGATGGACTCACCCTCCCAGTTGACGACTTCGCCAGCGGCCAGGTCGGACAGCGCGACCAGCATGTCGTCGTCGGGGTGAATACACAATACTTTTTGCATGACTGTTGTTCCTGGCGGCGGCTGAGGGATTAAAGCTGAAAGTACTTTTTCGCGTTGTCGTAGCAGATGCCGCGCACGATGGTGGCCAGCGCCTCGAAGTCGTTCGGGTATTCGCCACCGTGCACCCATTCGCCGATCTGGCGGCATACCAGGCGGCGGAAATAGTCGTGACGCGGGTAGGACGCGAAGCTGCGCGAATCGGTCACCATGCCGACGAACACGCCCAGCACGCTGTGGTTGCCAAAACCCACCAGCTGCTGCAGATTGCCCTCTTTATGGTCGTTGAACCACCAAGCCGGGCCGAACTGCAGCTTGCCGGCGACGGTGCCATCCTGGAAGTTGCCGACCATGGTCGACAGCACTTCGTTCATGTTCGGATTCAGGCAGAACAGCATGGTTTTCGGCAGGCGGTCGTCCAGGTCCAGCGCGTTCAGCAGCGAGGCCAGGCCGGCGCTGGTGCCCAGGTCCGAGATCGAGTCGTAGCCCGTGTCCGGCCCCAGCCTGGCGCGCATGCGGTCATTATTGTTGCGCTGCGCGCCGATATGCAGGCACATGGTCCAGCCGTAGTTGGCATACACGCGGCCGATCGCTTCGAGCAGGCCGCGCAGGTACAGGCCGTTCTCCGTGTCGGTGAGCAAGGTACCTTGCAAGCGCTTGGCAAACAGCGCTTCGAGTTCTTCGGGCGTCGCGCCCACGACCGGCAAGCTGACGTCGACGGCGTGGTCCGAGATGCGCGCGCCACGCGAGTGGAAAAATTCCACACGCACGGCCAGCGCGGCGATCAGCGAGGCAAACGAGGTGACCGGCACTTGCGCCACGTCGCCCAGGCGCTTCAGGTATTCCACGAAACGCGGCTGGTTGATGCGCATGGCCTTGTCGGGACGGTAGGCCGGCAGCACGCGGGTTTTCAGTGCGGAGGCGGCGATTTCCCCATGCTGCAGCAGGTCGTCGGCCGGGTCGTCGGTGGTGCAGGCGATTTCCACGCCGGCCTGTTCCAGCAGCGACCAGGTGTCCATCGTGGCCAGCTTGGCGTTGGCCTGTTCCCAGATCGCGTCGGCATTCGCCTCGTTGATGATCAGGTCGATATTGAAGATGCGGCGCAGTTCCAGGTGGCTCCAGTGGTGGATCGGATTGCCGATGGCGAGAGGCAGCACCTTGCAGAAGGCACGGAATTTTTCCTGGTCCGAGCGCTCGCCCGTGATGAATTCCTCGGCCACGCCCGAGGTGCGCATCAAGCGCCATTTGTAATGGTCGCCCGCCAGCCACAGCTCGGCAATATTGCGGAAGGTCTTGCGCGCGGCGATTTCGCCTTGTTGCAGGTGCGAGTGGTAATCGATGATCGGCAGGTCGGCCGCTACCTCGTGATACAGCTTGCGGGCCGTCTCGGTGGTGAGTAGAAAATCCTGGTTCATGAACTCGGTCATCGCTGCCATCTCCTTGCTTTGCATGTTTTGTCGTGGCACCAACTTGGCGCACTCTGATATATCAGGATATTAAACGTAATATATCAGCGTAAGCAAGCGCAAAAGTGAAGAGGGAGCAAAAGAGTTAGGCGTGGATACAACAGCCAAGGTGAAGAAGCAGCCAGGACGCACAAGCAGCTGGCAGGCTGGCAGTGAGGAAGCTTGACAAAACCTGGGGGTTCGTCATGCGCACCGGTGGCACCATCTTGAAAACTGCGCGAGAAAGCGCTAACATATCAACTGATGATATATATAGGCCATGAAGACCGATCCTGCCATCGATACCCTGCTGGACCTGGACGGGTCACTGCTCGACCAGGGAAACGGCTACTGGATCAAGATCGAGGCGCAGCGATCGGCTGTTTCGGACGAAGTACCGCACGGCATACGCTATTCGCTGACGCTGCATGAACCGTATGGCAAACGCATTCTTGGTTACGACAACGCGCATCTCATCAAGCCGCCAAAGAAATTCAAGTATGCGGGACGGATCCTGGCTTTCGATCACAAGCACCGGCATGTTTCAGACCAGGGCGTGCCATATGAATTCAAGGATGCGCAACAATTGTTGAACGATTTCTTTGCGGATGTCGACCGCGTGCTTCAGGAGGTAAAAAAGTAATGAAACCGATTTTTATAGGCATCATGCCGCAAGAGAAGATTCGCGAACGCGTGCTGGCGATCGCCAGTGGCAGCTACAAGCCACAGCCAGACGAACCGAAAGTCTGGTTTGTCTCCATGAAGTCGCTGGCCGAAGTCCTCAGCGATGAAAACCGGGCGCTGCTGCACGTGATCAGGGACATGCAACCGGAGTCGATTTCCGCATTGGCCGAGGTCACCGGCCGCAAGCAGAGCAACCTGTCACGCACGCTGAAAACGATGTCGCATTACGGCATCGTGGAATTGCAGCGGGAACGCAATCAGGTGCGCCCTGTCGTCAAAGCAACTGAGTTCCGGATTGTGGCGCAGTGATGCGCCTAGGAAGCTGATTCCAGTGTTTTCCATTGCTGCAATTTGGCCTCATACGCCAGCGTGTACGCCGGGCTGCTCGACGGCAGGCTGACAATGCGGTAACGCTCTGCCTGTCCACCCAGCACCTTCAAACCCAGCCTGGCCGCCGTGCCGCCGTTGAAGGCGATGGTGTCCAACCGTGGCAGGCTGGCGGCCAGCGCCACCAGGTCGTTGTCGTCGCGTTCGCGGATATTGCTGTCCAGGCTGCCCGAGCGCTGCGCCTGCGCCACCACGTCCCACAGCCCCACGCCATGCGCCAGCAAGGTCGCCAGGCGCGCTTCATACGGCAGGCTTTTCAGCCCGATGCCCAGTACCTCCCCCAGCAGCAGCCAGAACTTGTTTTGCGGATGGGCGTAATACTGGCTGTGCGCCAGCGATTTTTCGCCGGGCAGGCTGCCCAGTATCAGCAGCCGCGTGTTGGCGTCGACGACGGGATCGAAGCAGCGCTTGCGGGTGTCGGGAGGTGCGAGGGGTGGAATCAACTGCTGTTCCTGTGTCGGATGGGCAAGCCACCATTCTACGCGCTCGGGCCGTCGGCAAACCGGTGTAGAATTTCCGGACAATGACTACAGAGACTGCCATGCGCACCATCGACACCCTGCTGGCGCAGTACGGCGACAGCCACCGCAATCCCGTCAATGAATGGATGCATATCGTCTGCGTGCCGCTGATCGTGTTCAGTGTGCTGGGCTTGCTGTGGAGCGTGCATGCGGCCGTGGCGCTGGCCGGCAGCGTGGCCGCCCTGGCGTACTATGTAAAGCTGTCGCGGCCGTTTGCGCTCGGCATGCTGGCGATGCTGGCCCTGATGCTGATCGCGCTGGCGGCGATGCAGCCGATCGTGATTTTGCCGCTGTCGCTGGTGCTGTTCGTGCTGGCCTGGATCGGCCAGTTCATCGGGCACCAGATCGAGGGCAGAAAGCCTTCATTCCTGGACGATGTGCGCTTTTTGCTGATCGGTCCGCTGTTCGTGCTGGGCTTTGCGTACCGGCGCTTGCGGCTGGCTTATTAGTGTTGAGGTAACAGATTATTACCATTGCACTCTGTTTATCAACGGCAACTTGTCTTATCATTAATGCGCAGCCGATGCCATCCGGTGCGATCGGCGCACTATCTTTTTATCCCTGGAGTTGAACATGAAAACATCGATTATTGCCGTGGCCTTGCTGGCTACCCTGGCCGGTTGCGCCGTACAACCGAATTCAGCCAATGTGTACAAGGCGCGCCAGGCGCAGAATGAACAGTCGGTGCGCATGGGCACCGTGGAATCCGTGCGCCAGGTCACCATCGACAAGGGCGAAAGCGGCACCGGCGTGCTGGCCGGCGCGGCGCTCGGTGGCGTGGCCGGTTCGGCCGTGGGCGGCGGCAAGGGCGCCATTGCGGCCAGCATCCTCGGTGCGGTGGCGGGCGGCATCGCCGGCCAGAGCATCGAAGCGAACTCGGCGAACAAGCCCGGCTTTGAAATCACCGTGCGCCTGGACAATGGCGACCTGCGCGCCATCGTGCAAGATGCGGACGAGCAATTCCGTCCCGGTGAACGCGTGCGCCTGCTGTCCGATGGCCGCACCACGCGCGTGACGCATTAAGGATTAGCCAAAAGTGCCGGTCGCCATCAAGCTGGCGGCCGGCGCCATGCCTTCATGCAGCCAGATGGCGATCAAGGTTGTCACGACCACGTAGACGATCACGGTCCATACTTTGAAGTGCAGCGAGGCTGGCATGATGGGCTCCCTGAAGAGTTGAAGTCGGAAAATATTGAATTAATAATAATATAAATATTTTCATAAAATCAATATTTTTCACCATCCCTGCTCTGGCTCAAGCCACGCCGTGGCGCCGATGCTGCGCTGGTCAAGCCCCGGGTGACACCGTATACTGTCGCGATGTCCTCTCCCCTCCTGTTTATCACCGCCTGCCTGATCTGGGGCTCCACGTTCTGGGCCATCACCTTGCAACTGGGCGATGTCGCCCCCGCCGTTTCCGTGGTCTACCGCTTCGGCCTGGCCTCCGCCACCCTGTTTGCCTGGTGCGCCATCCGCGGCGATACCTTGCGCCTGCCCTGGCGCGCGCAAAAATGGATGATGCTGCAGGGGCTGGCCTCGTTCGCGCTCAGCTATGTGTGCACTTACAGCTCGGAGCAATACCTGGTCTCCGCCCTGGTCAGCGTGCTGTTCGCGCTGATGGTGTTCTGGACGCCGCTGCTCAACCGCCTGGCCTTCGGCACGCCGATCACCGTTTCCACCTGTTTTGCGGGGGCGGTCGCCATGTGCGGCATCGTGCTGCTGTTCTACCAGTCGATCGATGCGGCCCTGAAAGAGATCCTCGGTGGCGGCAACGGCCACTTTTTGCTCGGCTTTATGCTGGCGCTGGTGGCGACTGTCGCCAGCACGGTGGGCAATGCGCTGGTGATGAAAGTGCGCAGCCATTCGAGCAATGTGATGCTGACCATGGCGTGGACCATGTTGTGGGGCACGCTGATGGTGGCAGTCTGGGCGCTGGCAACGGGACAGGCCTGGACCCTGCCGACGCGCGCCAGCTACTGGATGGGCCTGGTCTACCTGGCCGTGTTCGGCTCGGTGATTGCGTTCAGCGCCTATTTCACCCTGATCGCCCGCATCGGCACGCAAAAGACCGTGTATATCGGCGTGGTCACGCCCGTCATTTCCGTGCTGCTGTCGATACAGTTCGAACACTACCGCCCGGCCGCCATCGAATGGCTGGGCATGGTGTTGTGCCTGTCGAGCGTGGCCTGGGCCTTGACCTCGGGCGCGCGCAAGACCCGCATCGCCTCTTCAATTTCCACCGCAGCTACCGCAAAGGCACCATGAGCAACTCGTCCACCCTCGCCATCCGTCCCGCCCAAGCCGCCGACGTGGCCGCCATCTTCGGCATGATCCACGAACTGGCCGTATTTGAAAAACTCGAGCACATGATGATCGCCACGCCCGACATGCTGCACGACAGCCTGTTCGGCCCGCAGCCCGCCTGCGAAGCGCTGGTCGGCCTGGACAACGGCGAGGTCGTCACCTTCGCCCTGTTCTTCCACAATTTTTCCACCTTCCTGTGCCGCAAGGGCCTGTACCTGGAAGACCTGTACGTGAAACAGGCCGCGCGCGGCAAGGGTTATGGCAAGCAGATGCTGGTCGCCCTGGCGCAACTGGCGGTCGAACGCAACTGCGGCCGCTTCGAATGGTCCGTGCTGGACTGGAACGAAAACGCCATCCATTTTTACCAGGGCATGGGCGCCGACGTCATGCCCGACTGGCGCATTTGCCGCGTCACAGGGGATGCATTGACGAAATTATCAGCAGGCAAACCGCAAGGAATTTCCCAATAACGTCCACCACGCAAAAAAAACCCACGGGCTAGCGGCACCGTGGGTAGAACCCATTGTCAAGTGGGAGGGGGAGAATTCAATCAACGGAATGAATATAAACGTTGCACAATACGTTCAGGCCGACCCTTACATTTGCTTACCAGCTCTTACATTTCATCGGTAATTCGTTACTATTTCCGTGGCTCAATCAATGTGCCATGCAAGCCGATATGCTGCTGCGCGGCGCCGCCCTGGCGCTGTCTGTTTTTGTAGAAGAAAGCAATACAGCAGGCAACAAAGTGGCGTGTCATGCAAATCTCCTTGAGGGGTTGAGGACCGGCTGCGCCAGAGGATGCGGGGCGCGCGGGAGAGTCAGTGTGGCATCCTTCGGCGTTGGGGCTTTGTGCAAGATCAAGTCCGCAGCTTGCCCTCGCGGCGCACCGCCCACCGCTCCACCAGTTCAAAGATACCCTGCGTCAATAGCGCCAGCACGGCGGCGGGAATCGCGCCGGCCAGCAGCATGTCGTTGTCGTTCAGCGCCAGGCCGATGGTGATGCGCTCGCCATAGCCGCCGGCGCCGATAAAGGCGGCAATCGTGGCCGTGCCTACACTCATCACGGCGGCCGTCTTCACGCCGGCCAGGATCACCGGCAAGGCCAGCGGCAAGTCCACATGCAGCAGGCGGTCGCGGCGGGTCAGGCCCAGCGCCAGCGCCGCCATGCGCAGCCCCGGCGGGATCTGCAGGATGCCGGTGCAGGTATTACGCACGATGGGCAGCAGCGCATACACGAACAGCGCCACCAGCGCCAGCACCATGCCGATCATGCCCAGTACGGGGATCAATATCGCCAGCAGCGCCAGCGACGGGACGGTTTGCAAGACGCCCACCAGCGCCAGCACGGTTTGCCGTAGCGGCGCATAAAACGCCGCCAGCACGCCCAGCGGCACGCCGACCAGGCAGGCCAGCGCCACCGACAGCAGCACCAGCGTCAGGTGCTGGCGCGTCAGGGTCCATAAATCGTCGCCGATGATTTTATCGAGCAGCCCGGCGCGCGCATCGCTTGCGGCAGGCTTGCCGCCGCCGGACGCCAGCCATTCGCGGGCAACCACCGTAAAGCTCTTGCCATCGATTTCCACCGCTGCGTTCATGCTGATCATGGCGCTTTCGCTGATGCGCCCTTCCAGCTTTTGCAGCGCCTGCCAGGCGGCGGGAAAACGCTTGGGCATATCCAGGCGGTACAGCAGCATGGCGTCGTAGCGGGGAAAGTACTGCTGCGTGTCGGCCAGCACGCGCAAGCCGTACTGGCGGATCTTGGCGTCGGTCGAATAGATATCGATCACGTCGACCTGCCGCTGCGCCAGCGCTTCATAGGCGATGCCGTGATCGAGCCCGCGCGGGCGCTGCGGCAGCTTGTAGCGCGCAGCCAGCCCCGGCCAGCCATCGACGCGGCCGATGAATTCATGCGACAGGCCGAATTTCAATGCCGGATGCGTGGCCAGGTCCGCCAGGCTGGCGATGCTCTTGTCATCGCCGCGCATGGCCAGCGCATAGGTATTGTTGAAGCCCAGCGGCACAGCCACGCCCAGGCCCAGGGCCGCCAGTTCGCGCCGCATCTGCTCCAGGGTAACCGGCTTGTCGTGCTTCAGCACTTCGCTGGCAATCGTGCCCGTGTATTCCGCATACAGGTCGATGCTGCCGGCCTGCAGCGCGGCCAGCACGATGGCCGTGTTGCCCAGGCCCTGGCGATGTTCGGCCTTGACCTGGGGCGCGGCGCTTTGCCGCACGATCTCGCCCAGGATGTACGATTCCGTAAAGCGCTTCGAGCCCACCTTCAGGGTGCCCGTGTCCATGGCATGGGCCGGCGAGGTGCAGCAGAAAACAAACAAGGCCAATAAGTGAATGACGCGCACGCGGCGCTCCCCGACGAATGATCAATCGGGCAAGCTTACCACCGGCATGCGCCACACGCCGCCGTGCACCACGCCCGCGCAGGGATTCAATCCCATCGCATACGACAGGTCGGCAGGACGGGCGATGCGCCACAGCGCGAAATCGGCACGCTTGCCCACCGCCAGGCTCCCCGTATCACTCTGCATGCCCAGCGCGCGCGCCGCATGGATGGTGGCGCCGGCCAGCGCCTCCTGCGGCGTCAAGCGCCACAAGGTGCAGGCCATATTCATCGCCAGCAGCAAGGAGGTCATCGGCGAGGTGCCGGGGTTGCAGTCGGTCGATACCGCCATCGGCACACCGACCGCGCGCAGGGCGGCAATCGGCGGCGGCTGCGTCTCGCGCAAAAAGTAGTACGCACCCGGCAGCAGCACGGCCACCGTGCCGTGGCGCGCCATGGCGGCGATGCCGTCGTCGCTCAAAAACTCCAGGTGGTCGGCCGACAAGCCGCCAAACTGCGCCACCAGCGCCGCGCCGCCCTGGTCCGACAGCTGCTCGGCATGCAGTTTCACGGGCAGGCCCAGCGCCTGCGCCGCGGCGAATACTTGCCGCGTCTGCGCCGGCGTAAAACCGATGCGCTCGCAAAAGGCGTCGACCGCGTCGACCAGGCCAGACGCTGCCAGCGCCGGCAGCATCTGGCGGCACACCAGGTCGATATAGTCGTCAGGCCGGCCGGCGTATTCGGGCGGCAGCGCATGCGCGCCGAGAAATGTGGTGCGCACGCTGACCGGTAGTTGCTCGCCGATGGCGCGCGCCACGCGCAGCATTTTCGCCTCGGTTTCCAAGTCCAGCCCATAGCCGGACTTGATCTCCAGAGTGGTCACGCCTTCGGCCAGCAAGGCCAGCACGCGCGGCAGGCTTTGCGCCAGCAGCTCGTCTGCGCTGGCGGCACGCGTGGCGCGCACGGTGGACATGATGCCGCCGCCAGCGCGAGCGATGTCCTCGTAGGTGGCGCCGTTGAGGCGCGCTTCGAATTCACCGCTGCGGTTGCCGGCGTGGACGATATGCGTGTGGCAGTCGATCAGGCCGGGCGTGAGCCAGCAGCCACCGCCATCGTGCACGGTGGCGGCCTGGCTTGTGGGCAGTGCCGCCCGTGGGCCCAGCCAGGCGATGCGACCGTCCTTGACGGCGATTGCGCCATCCAGGATCTCGCCGTAGCCGTTATCAGTGTCATCGCCGGCCATGGTAGCCAGGTGCACATTGGTCAACAACAGGTCCCACGCCATGGGCGGCCTTTAACTGGCGATGAGGTCGACGACGAACACCGTGGCCTGGGCCGATTCCAGCGTCCAGTCCTGTTCGCCTTCCAGCACCAGCAGGTCGTAGCGCACCAGCGCCAGCCGTTCGCGCGCGCTGCTCACCGACAGGCTCTCGCCATCGGCCAGGAACACCAGCGTGGTGTCGCTGCGGCGCGGCAGCGGCACGCTGCCGCCGACCACCAACGGTACGATCCGGTGGCGGTAGCTGCCGCGCCGGGTGAGGACGTTGAAGTCGAGCGTGGACTGGCCATTGACGGTGGCATGGACGGGATCTTCGCCGGCAAACTCCACCAGCGGCTCGCCGGGACTGAGCACCACGCGTTCGTCGCCGACCTCGAGCAGCACGCCGTCGCCGGCGACCATCACCAGCGTGCGGTCCACGCCGGGAAACTGCGAGAACGGACCATCTTCGGCAATGCTGGCCAGGCTCACGCGCCAGTCGAAATTGTCGAGGCCAGCGCCGGGCGGCGACATCGCCAGTTCGGTGGTGACGCCGCCGCCGTTCTTCCACGGCGTGGGCCGCAGGCTTGCGTACTGGATCAGCCGGTTCATTGAAACTCCCTCAGTTCTGCCATCGTTTGCTTGAAGCGCGCAGCAATCGCCTGCTGCGCCACATGTTGTGCGTTGCGTACCAGCCACCTGCCGCCGACCATGACGTCACGCACCAGGTTGTCGTTGCCGCTGAAGACCAGGCTGCCCAGCACCTCGTGCAGCGCCAGGCCCCACAGCTTGGGATGCGCGCCGTCGAGCACCAGCACGTCGGCCCGGCGGCCCGGCGCCAGCGCGCCCACCGGCCGCCCCGCCGCCTGCGCCCCGCCCTGCAAGGCGCCCTGCCATAAAAAGTCGCCCACCTGGCGCCGCTCGCTGGACACCGCGATATTGCGGCGCTGCTGCCGCAGGCGCTGGCCATACTCGAGCCAGCGCAGTTCTTCCACCGGGCTTTGCGACACGTGGCTGTCGCTGCCGATGCCAAAGCGCCCGCCTGCCGCCAGAAACGCGTCGAGCGGGAACAGGCCGTCGCCCAGGTTGGCCTCGGTGGTGGGACACAAACCCGCCACCGCGCCGCTGGCGGCGATGTGCGAAATCTCGCTTGCGTCCAGATGGGTGGCGTGCACCAGACACCAGCGCGCGTCGACAGTCACCCGATCGTACAGATACCGCACCGGCCGCATGCCGGTCGCGGCCAGGCACTGATCGACTTCGGCCTGCTGCTCGGCGATGTGGAGATGGATCGGGCGCCCGGCCGGCAAGGCCGCCGCCACCTGCGCGATCTGCGCCATCGATGCCGCGCGCAGCGAATGCGGCGCCACCCCCACCTCGGTCTGGCCGTCGCGCAGCGGCGCCAAAGCCTCGATCACGCGCAGCACGTCGTCGGCATCGGTGCGGAAACGCTGCTGCTCCGGTTTCAACGCGCTGTCGTTAAATCCTGAATAACTATACAACACCGGCAGCATGGTGACGCCGATTCCAGCCAACCGCGCGGCGGCAATCACGCGCTCGGCGGTTTCGGCCGGCCGGTCGTACCAGGCGCCGTTCGGCTGGCGTTGCACATAGTGGAATTCGCACACCGAGGTGTAGCCGTGGCGCAGGCATTCGGAGAACAGCTGGGCGGCAATCGCCTCGAGTTGGTCGGGCGTGATATTGCGCGCGAAGCGGTACATCAGGTCGCGCCAGGTCCAGAAGCTGTCATGGCTGCCAGGGCCATCAGCGGCGAATTCCGTGCGCCCGCCCAGCGCGCGCTGGAAGCTGTGCGAGTGCAGGTTGACCATCCCTGGCAGCACGTACTCGGCCAGCTCCACGCCATCGGGCGGCACGGCGTTATCGATCACGCTCGTCAAGTCGCCATGCGCATCCCAGGCCAGCAGCACGTCGCGGCGCCAGCCTTGCGGCAGCAGCGCATGGCGCGCAAACAGATTCACTGCCGCACCCACGCCACGGCCGCTTCCATCATGGCTTGCAGCAGCGGCTGCACCTGCGCCGCGCGATCCGGCCGGTACGCGAAAGGCGCCGCTTCGTCCATATACAGGCACTGGCACATTTCAAGCTGGATCGCGTGCACGCGGCGCGCAGGCTGGCCGTAGTGGCGCGTGATATGGCCGCCCTTGAAGCGGCCGTTCAAGGCTACCGTCAATTGTTCTTGCGAGCGCGCCAGGCCGACCACGGCGGACGTCAGGCCGGGATCGCAACTGGCGCCATCGGCCGTGCCGAAATTGAGGTCGGGCAGCTTGCCGTCGAAAAAACGCGGCACATGCGAGGCGATCGAATGGGCTTCCCACAGCACCACCGCGCCATGCACGCGCAGCAGGCGCTCGAGTTCCTGCTGCAGCTGGCGGTGATACGGCGCCCAGTAACGCTCCACGCGCCGCTGCCAGTCGTGCACGTCAGGCTCCTGCCCCGCCAGATACAGCGGCTCGCGGTGGAAGGTATCCATCGGCAGCAGGCCGGTCGTGTCCTGGCCCGGATACAGATTCGTGTCTTCCTGCGGCCGGTTCAGATCGACCACATAGCGCGACCAGCGCGCCGACAGCACCGACGCATCCATCTGCCGCAAGTAGCCATGCAGCTCGCGCAGATGCCAGTCGGTATCGGCTTTCTGCAGCGCCTGCCGCGTCATGCGTGCGGCGATCTCGTCGGGGATATCGACGCCCACATGCGGCATCGATACCAGCAGCGGGATGCTGCCTGCATCAAATTGATAATCCATGATGGTCTCCTGGCGCCGTTCAATCGTACAGCGGCGCGAACAGCTGCTTGCAGGTCAGGCTCAAGTCGCCGGCAAGCACCATCTGCCGGGCGGCCTCGATATCGGGCGCAAAGTAACGGTCGGCGTCAAAGAACGGCACCTTCTGGCGCAGCTGATGGTGCACGTGTTCCAGCTGCGGCGAAGTTTTCAAGGGGCGGTGGAAATCGATGCCCTGTGCCCCCGCCAGTAATTCAATCCCGACGATGACGGCCGTATTGTGCGCCATGTCGTCCAGGCGGCGTCCGGCGTAGGTGGCCATGCTGACATGGTCTTCCTGGTTGGCGGAAGTCGGCAGGCTGTCGACGCTGGCCGGGTGCGCCAGCGACTTGTTTTCCGACGCCAGCGCCGCCGCCGTCACATGCGCGATCATAAAGCCGGAATTGATGCCCGGCTCGCGCACCAGGAAAGGCGGCAGGCCGGACAAGGTCGCGTCGATCAGCAGCGCGATGCGGCGTTCGGCCAGCGCGCCGATTTCGGCGATCGCCAGCGCCAGGGTATCGGCCGCAAAGGCGACCGGTTCGGCATGGAAATTGCCGCCCGAGACGATTTCTGCCAAGGTGCCAGGTCCGTCCTGGAACAGCAGCGGATTGTCGGTGACGGCATTGGCTTCAATCAGCAGGGTGCGGCGCGCGTTGACGATCAGGTCCAGGCAGGCGCCCATCACCTGCGGCTGGCAGCGCAGGCTGTACGGGTCCTGCACGCGCTCGTCGCCTTCCAGGTGCGAGGCGCGGATGGTGCTGTGCGCCACCAGCTGGCGGTACATCTGCGCCGCCAGGATCTGCCCCGGCTGGCCGCGCACCGCATGCACGCGCGCGTCGAACGGCGCATCGCTGCCCTTGGCCGCGTCGAGCGACAGCGCGCCCGTCACCATCGCCGCTTCCAGCAGGCGCTCGGCCATGAACAGGCCGTGCAGCGCCAGCGCGGTCGACACCTGCGTGCCGTTGATCAGCGCCAGGCCCTCTTTCGCCGCCAGCACCACCGGCGCGATGCCGGCCTGCGCCAGCGCCTCGGGCGCCGGCATCAGCACGCCATGCATGCGCACGTCGCCCACGCCCAGCATGGCCAGGGTCATGTGCGACAGCGGCGCCAGGTCGCCCGAGGCGCCCACCGAGCCCTTGGCGGGAATCGCCGGCATGATGCCCGCGTTGTACAGCGCGATCAGGGTATCGACGATCAGCGGGCGCACGCCCGAATAGCCGCGCGCCAGGCTGCCGATCTTCATCAGCATGATCAAGCGCACCACCGCGTCGGACAGCAGTTCGCCGGTGCCGACCGAGTGCGACAAAATCAGGTTGCGCTGCAGTTGTTCCAGCTTGTCGTCGGGGATGCGCGTCTTGGCCAGCAGGCCGAAGCCGGTATTGATGCCATACGCCGCGTCGCCCTTGGCGACGATCGCCCGCACGGCCGCGGCCGAACTCTCGATCACCCCATAGGCTTCGGCAGCGAGGATCAGTTTTGCCGGCGCGGCCCACACCGCGCGCAGCTCGGCCAGGGTCATCGCGCCCGGTGTCAGGGTCCAGCTTTTCAGTGGTGGTGTCATGTTTTCAGTCCATCATGGGCAGGTTCAGGCCATTGCGTTTGGCGCAGGCGGCCGCCGTTTCATAGCCGGCATCGGCATGGCGCATCACGCCCGAGCCGCTGTCGTTGACCAGCACGCGCGCCAGGCGTTTTGCCGCGCTTTCCGTGCCGTCGGCCACGATCACCATGCCCGCATGCTGAGAATACCCCATGCCGACGCCGCCGCCATGATGCAGCGAGACCCAGGTGGCGCCGCCGGCCGTATTGAGCAGGGCGTTCAGCAGCGGCCAGTCGGAGACGGCGTCGGTGCCGTCCTTCATGCTTTCCGTTTCACGGTTCGGGCTGGCGACCGAGCCCGTATCGAGGTGGTCGCGGCCGATCACGATGGGCGCCTTCAGCTCGCCCGTGCGCACCATCTCGTTGAAGGCCAGGCCGGCGAGATGACGCTCGCCCAGGCCCAGCCAGCAGATGCGCGCCGGCAGGCCCTGGAAGGCGATGCGTTCGCGCGCCATGTCCAGCCAGTGGTGGACCTGCGCATGCTGCGGGAACAATTCCTTGATCTTGGCGTCGGTTTTATAGATGTCTTCCGGGTCACCCGACAGCGCCACCCAGCGAAACGGCCCGCGCCCTTCGCAGAACTGCGGGCGGATATACGCCGGCACGAAACCGGGAAAATCGAAGGCATTCTGCACGCCCTGGTCGAACGCCACCTGGCGGATATTGTTGCCATAGTCGACCGTGTGCACGCCCATCGCATGAAAATCCAGCATCGCCTGCACGTGCGCGGCGCAGGAGTCGGCGGCGGCCACCGCCAGGCGCGCATGGCGCTGTGGGTCCTGCTGCGCCGCCTTCCAGTCCGACACGCTCCAGCCGCGCGGCAGATAGCCGTTGACCAGGTCGTGCGCCGAGGTCTGGTCCGTCACCAGGTCCGGCAGCGGCCCGCCCGCTTTCGCGCGTTTGACCAGTTCCGGCAGCAGTTCGGCCGCGTTGCCCAGCAAGCCGATGGAGATCGCCTCCTTGCGTTCGGTGTGATATCGGACCAGCGCCAGCGCGTCGTCCAGATTGGCGGCCTGCTTGTCCAGGTAGCGCGTGCGCAGGCGGAAATCGATGCTGCTTTGCTGGCATTCGATGGTCAGCGAGACGGCACCGGCCATGGTGGCGGCCAGCGGCTGCGCGCCGCCCATGCCGCCCAGGCCCGCCGTCAGTATCCAGCGCCCGGCCCAGTCGCCGCCGAAATGCTGGCGGCCCGCTTCGGCAAAGGTTTCATAAGTACCCTGCACGATGCCTTGCGTGCCGATATAGATCCAGCTGCCGGCCGTCATCTGGCCGTACATGAACAGGCCCTGGCGATCGAGTTCGTTGAAATGTTCCCAGTTGGCCCATTTCGGCACCAGGTTGGAATTGGCGATCAGCACGCGCGGCGCATCCACATGCGTGCGAAATACGCCGACCGGTTTGCCGGACTGTATCAGCAGCGTCTGGTCCTCCTCCAGTTCACGCAGCGAGGCGAGGATCTGGTCGAAACAGGCCCAGTTGCGCGCGGCGCGGCCGATGCCGCCGTAGACCACCAGGTGCTGCGGATGCTCCGCCACCTCGGCATCGAGATTGTTCTGCACCATGCGGTAGGCCGCTTCGATCTGCCAGTTCTTGCAGGCCAATTGCGTGCCGCGCGGGGCACGGATGCTGCGGCTGGCGTCGAAGCGCGGATCGCTGTCCATGTTGTTCATGCTGTCTCCTCTCAAGGGGGAAAGCGGGCATGCGTGGCCCGCTTTTATGTGACAAGCATAGGTTGTCTATACAAGCAAGTCAACCGGTTTTGTTTTACTTTTTCTCAAATATTCGCTTCCCCGCCAGCCACGTCTGCAGCACCTGCGTCTTGCCAATCGCCGCCGGCGCCACGGTAAACAAATCCTGGTCGACCACGATAAAGTCGGCCCACTTGCCCTTTTCCAGCGAGCCTATGACTTTTTCCTGGTGCCCCGCCCACGCCGCGTCCAGTGTAAAACAGCGCAGCGCTTCGGTGACCGTCATCGCCTGCTGCGGATACCAGCCGCCCGCCGGCAAGCCTTCATTGTTCTGCCGCGTGACAGCCGCGTGGATGCCCTCGAAGGGATTCGGCGACTCGATCGGAAAATCGGAGCCGCAGGCGATGCGCGAACCCTGTTTCAGAAAGGTGCGCCAGGCATAGGCGCCCTTGATGCGCTCGGGGCCCACGCGCTGTTCGGCCATGTTCTGGTCGGAGGTGGCGTGAGTCGGCTGCATCGACGGCACGATGCCCAGGGTCTTGAAGCGCGGGATATCGGCCGGCCGCACCACTTGCGCGTGTTCGATGCGGTGGCGCAGCCCCACATTGTCGTACTGCCTGGTCAAGGCCTGGTAACCGTCGAGCAGCTGACGGTTGCCGGCGTCGCCGATGGCGTGCACATTGACCTGGTAGCCGGCGCGCATGGCCTTGTCCATCCGCGCCCGCATCGCGTCATCGTCATGAAACAGCAGGCCGCGCGTCTCGGGCGAGTCGCTATAGGGTTCGATCAGGGCCGCGCCGCGGCTGCCCAGCGCGCCGTCGGACAAGAGTTTCACGGCGCGCAGCGCATACAGGTCGTGCGCGTAGCTGTTCAAGGGACCCATTTTCGACAGCGCGTCAAAGTCGGCCGTGACGTCAAAAATCATGCCGTACACGCGCACCGTCAGCTTGCCGTGATCGGCGTAGTCGCGGTACAGCCGGTCCTGGGCCACGTCGATGCCGGCGTCGTGCACGCTGGTCAGGCCCACTTGCGCCAGCTGCGCCAGCGCACCGTCGAGCGCCGCGCGGTTGTCCGCCTCGCCTGGTTTCGGCAGCACCTGGTCCATCAGGTCCATGGCGTTATCGACCAGCACGCCGGTGGCGTTGCCCTCACCATCGCGCACGATCTTGCCGCCGGCCGGGTCTTGGGTGTCGCGCGTGATGCCGGCCAGCGCCAGCGCGCGGCTGTTGGCCCAGCCCGCATGACCGTCAACCCGGCGCAGCCAGACCGGCCGCGCGCTCCCCGCCGCATCAAGCTCCAGCGCGGTAGGAAAGCGCCCCAGCTTCCAGATTTCCTGATTCCAGCCATTGCCGGTCACCCAGCCGCGTTCGGGATGCGCGCGTGCAAATTCGCCAACTGTCTTGACTGCTGATTCGAGCGAAGAAGAACCGTACAGCATCACGCCGCTGGCAATCGCACCCAGGCCGAACACATGGCCATGCGCGTCGATCAGGCCTGGCAGCACGGTCTTGCCCTGCACGTCAATGTGCGTGGCGCCCCTGGCCGCCTTGCGCTTCACCTCGGCAGCCGTGCCGACGGCGACGATCCTGCCCGCGTCGTCAAACGCCAGCGATCCAAAGCGCAGCAGCTTGCCGGCGGCGTTCAGGGTGTAGCCGTTGGCGTTGTCGATCACCGTATCGGCTTGCGCGACGCCGATGGCGGCCAGGCAGGCCAGGGCGATCAGGGTACGGTGCAGTTGCGGGGCGGGCATGTCCATCTCCAGGTCGTCAAATAAAAGACGAGTGTATAGAAATGCACAAAATGGTCAATCAGGCATTGCAGGGCGTATCGGCTGGCGCAGCATCAGCCAGTAATCGGCTCCCGTGACGGCTTCCGCGTAGCGGCCCGCCACTGTAAAGCCGAGCCGGCCGTAGAACGGCAGGCTGCGTTGGTTATAGGTCTCCAGGAAACACACGGCGCCGGCCTGGTCGACGGCCGCCAGGCCCGGCGCCAGCACCGAGGCGCCCAGCCCACGTCCCTGCGCGGCGGGCGCGATGCCGGCAATCGACAGATACCAGGCGTCCTGCAGCGCATGCTGTGCCAGCGCGTGTTCCATATTGGCGACAATCGCCGTGAAATTGGCCGAACCCTGAGGTCCCAGCAGTTCGCGCAAGCCCACCTCGCGCTGCGCATAAGCGGCCTGGCGCAGCGGCAGCGGCGCATCGGTGGTCCAGATGGCGGCGCCATGGCCAAAGCCGTCGGCCATGTCGACGCGGCCGGCCTGGAAGCCTTCAACCAGCGCCAGTTCGAAGTAAGTGGTCAGCATGGCCAGGCGCGCGGATTCATCTTCACCGCAGGCGACCGTGACGCTGCGGTAAAACGGATCGTCTATCAGGGCGGAGGCCAGACTGGCGGCGGCGGCATGGGTCTGCTGTGCGGTATCGGTCATGTGCTGGTTCTTTTATCGAAAGTGATGGCCTGCATCTTAACGCAAGGGCTTGTCGATTGCGCCGTGTCAACAAGACCGGTTCGCGACAGGCCTACGCTGGCGTTTTATCGCGGAGCCCATCATGACGCGCCACCATGTGATCAGCACCACCGGCTGCGATGTGTTTTATGCCCTCGTCACGCACTACCGGGACAGCCTGGGCGCGCGCTTCGACAGCATGGTCGTCACCTATTCCGATGGCGGCAAGCCCGTGCTGGGCGCCACCCTGCGCGACGCCAAAAGCGGCTGCGAAATGCACCGGCGCGCCGGCCAGGCCGGTGAATGCTGGTGCTGCGGCTACGACGAGCAGCTGGAATTCGTGTCGCAAACCGGCGTACCGCTGGCGCACGCCGATTACAGGATCAGCGTCAGCAATGGGGAAACGTGGACGGGGACGACGGATGCCAAGGGGCGTACGGAGCGCATCACCAGCAAGCAGGAGGCGCAGATTACCGGGGCCGAGTTTTTTCCCCAGGCGGACAAATCGCCGTGCTGCGCAGCGTCACCCGCACATGCCAAGGCGGCCAGCAAGACGGTCGAACTGCAGGACGTCAAAACCACCAACAAGGATGTCGGTTCGTCGGTGAGGAAAGTGACGGTGAAAGACAAGGTGCGCCCGCTGACCAAGGGCGAGATCGATATGGCATGGATGCTGTTCGAGGATGCGATCGACTACGGCAAGGTCAAGGTACATGCGGAGCCGTATTTATGGTTTGGCTTGCAGCCCAAGGATGTGGCGATGACACCAAATGGGGAGATGTATTTTCATGAGTCGGAGTTCAGGGAGGATTTTTCCAAAGAGGGCGCACGCCAAAAAAAATGGTTTATCCACGAAATGGTGCATGTCTGGCAGTTCCAGCTAGGTTACCCGGTCGCCATCCGAGGGGCGATCCGACTAGGGAAGCACTTATATGGACGCCTCCCGGAGGTCAAGTAACTTCACACGATAGGTTCAGTTGAGGTCGCAGTCTTA
>NZ_JAFCTQ010000054.1:0-33539 GCF_049896105.1 Janthinobacterium sp. PSPC3-1
ATGCGACCTTGGACAGCAACGCGCTTCAATAGTGCCCGCGGGAGAGGTAAGCAGAATGTGCCGCCCTAGAAAAAAAGCCCGCTGCGGGAGCGGGCTGAATCTAATTCCTGTGAGGAAGTAGAGGAGACAGGTGAATGATGCCGCATCGCAGCATATTTAGCCAATCATCTTTTCCTATGATGTCGATATGCAAAACCTATATCTGTTTTTGAGCCGCATCAAGCGCTGGCGCGCGCGATCAGTTCGTACTGCAAGGGCTCCGGCGCCAGCGGGGCGCTGCCCTCTTCCAGTTCGCCCAGGCGCAATAGTATCGCCTGCGCGGCCAGGCAGCCGATGTCGTAGCGCGGCACGCGGATGGTGGTCAGCGCGGGCGTGAGTTTTTCGGAAAACGGAAAGTCGCCAAAGCCGGCCACCGCGCACTGCTCGGGAATGCGGATGCCGGCGCGCGCCGCCTCGTAGATGGCACCGGCGGCCATATTGTCGTTGGCAAAAAACAAGGCATCGGGCCGGTCGGCGCGCGCCATCTGCGCGCTGAACACTTCCGCGCCCGCGTCCAGCGGCGCAATGGCGATGGCTTGCACGATCCGTGGCGCCAGGCCCAGTTCGCGCATGGTTTCCTCATAGCCCTCGGCCCGCTTGCGGGCGCGGAAGTCGCTGCCGATGCCGCTGTCGACATAGACGATGTTGCGGTAGCCCCGGCCATGCAGGTACAAGGTCATGTCGCGCCCGGTGGCCCGGTGCGAAAAGCCGATCTGCGGATACGGCCGCTCGGGGCGCACGTCCCAGGTTTCGATCACGGGGATGTGCAGGCCGGCCAGCAGGGTTTCGGTGGCGGCGCTATGATCGGCGCCTGTCAGCACCAGCGCGCGCGGCGACCAGCCGAGAAAGGCGCGCACCACTTTTTCTTCCGTTTCGACCGAGTAATCGTGGGTTGCCAACAACAACTGGTAATTATGTTTCGACAAGGTTGTCGACAGGCCCTGGATGGTTTCGGCAAAGATGGAATTCGACACGCTGGGCACGATGGCGCCGACGATGCGCCCTTGCGTGGACGCCAGGCCGCCGGCCGCCTCGTTGCGGATATAGCCGAGCTGGTCGATGGCGCTCTTGATGCGCTCGCGCGTTTCCTGCGACACGCGGTCCGGTTCCTTGAAGTAGCGCGAGACGGAAATGGCCGACGTCTGCGCCAGCTTGGCCACGTCGAACACGGTGCTGCGGCCCAGGCCGCGGCGCTTGCGTACGGGATCGTTCATGGGTACTGCCTGCTCTGGCGTGTGAGCGCCGGGTTTTGCATGTGCATAAATTCCCATATGGAAATTAGTTAAAAGAAATCATGCCGATAGTGTAATGCCAGTGTGCTTGCGGCGGCACACGGCGCGCATTGTAGCGTCATTAAATCGGTTGACAACGGGGATCGATTCAAATTATATTTCGCTGTGCTTGCAATGTTAGCGCTAACAAAGACGACATGCAAGACCCGAGACAGCGCCACTGGACAGCCATACGCAGCTGGCCAGGCACACGATAAAGGACACACATTGAGCTCCGCCACCTCCCGCCGCACGCTGGAATCGCTGCGCAGCCAGCGCTGGCTGGCCCCCGACGACATGCGTTCGTTCGCCCACCGCCAGCGCCTGCAGCAAATGGGCTTGCGCCGCGAAGAATTCCTCGACCGCCCCGTGATTGCCATCATCAACACCTGGAGCGACTTGTCACCCTGCCATTCGCATTTGCGCGAGCGGGCCGAAGCCGTCAAGCGCGGCATCCTGCTGGCCGGCGGCTTCCCGGTCGAACTGCCGGCCCTGTCGCTGGGCGAAGTGATGGTCAAGCCGACCACCATGATCTACCGTAACTTCCTGGCGATGGAAACCGAAGAGCTGCTGCGCTCGCTGCCGATCGACGGCGCAGTGCTGCTGGGCGGCTGCGACAAGACCACGCCCGGCATGCTGATGGGCGCCATCAGCATGGATATTCCCGCCATCTTCTGCCCCGCCGGCCCCATGCTCAACGACCGCTACCGTGGCCAGAGCGTGGGCGCGGGCACGCACACCAAGAAATTCTGGGACGACTACGTGGCCGGCGACATCGCCAAGCCCGAGTGGATCAAGCTGGAAGCGAAGATGACGCGCTCGCCCGGCACCTGCAACACCATGGGTACGGCTTCGACCATGACGTCCATCGTCGAAGCCATGGGTTTTACCTTGCCCGGCGCGACCAGCATCCCGGCGATGGACGCCAACCATGTGCGCATGGCCTCGCAATGCGGCGAGCGCATCGTCGGCATGGTGTGGGAAGACCTGAAGCCGTCGCGCTTTTTTACCCGCGCTTCGCTGTCGAACGGCGTGGCGGCCTATATGGCGCTCGGCGGCTCGACCAATGCGGCGATCCACCTGATCGCGATTGCCGGGCGCGCCGGCATGACGCTGTCGCTCGAGGAAATGGATGCGATGGCGCACAAGGTGCCGGTGATCGCCAACCTGTTCCCGTCCGGCGACAAGCTGATGGAAGATTTTTTCTATGCGGGCGGCATGCCGGCCCTGCTCAAGGAAATCACGCCCCAGCTGGATTTGTCGGCGCTGACCGTCACCGGCCGCAGCCTGGGCGACAATATCGCCGACGCCGTTTGCCTGGACGACAGCGTGATCCGCAAGGTGTCGCAGCCGGTGGCCGATGGCGCGGCGCTGGCCGTCTTGCGCGGCAACCTGTGCCCGGGCGGCGCCGTGATCAAGCCGTCGGCCGCCAATCCCAAGTTCGCCAAACACCGTGGCCGCGCGCTGGTATTCGATTCGAACGCCGAGATGCTGGCGCAGATCCACGCGCCCGACCTCGATATCGATGAAAACACGGTGCTGATCCTGCGCAACGGCGGCCCGATCGGCGCGCCCGGCATGCCGGAATGGGGCAATCTGCCGGTGCCGAAAAAGCTGCTGCAGCAAGGCGTGCGCGACATGGTGCGCATTTCCGACGCGCGCATGAGCGGCACCCACTACGGCACCTGCGTGCTGCACGTGACGCCCGAAGCGGCCGTCGGCGGCCCGCTGGCCCTGGTGCGCAACGGCGACATGATCGAACTGGACATCGCCGCGCGCAGCCTGAACATGGACGTGCCGGAAGAGGAACTGGCGCGCCGCCGCGCCGAATGGCTGCCGCCGGCGCAGAAGTATGCGCGCGGCTATACGCGGCTGTACATGGAACACGTGACCCAGGCCGACCAGGGCTGCGACCTCGACTTCCTGCTGGGCAATGCGGCCACGCCCGAGCCGCCGATTTTCTGATTGCCGCCTTACTACATATATATAGAGAGAGCACAGGATCACCATGGATATATTGAACAACCCCTTCCGCGCCCTGCTGGCGGACCACGCGGTACCGCTGGGCAGCTGGCTGATGGCCGGCACGCCCGTCACGGCCGAAGCCATGGGCTGCGCCGGCTTCGACTGGCTGGTGCTGGACATGGAACACGTGCCCATCGACTACCAGGACGCCTACCAGATCCTGCAGGCGCTGGGCGGCACGCCGGCCGCTCCCGTGGTGCGCCTGGCCTGGAACGACCTGGTGCAGATCAAGCGCGCGCTCGATATCGGCGCCCAGACATTGATGTTCCCGTTCGTGGAAAACGCGGATGAGGCGCGCAGCGCCGTGGCTGCCACCCGCTATCCGATGCCGGGCCAGGCCGTACCCGGCACGCGCGGTTTTGCCGCCGTGCACCGCGCCAGCCGCTACGGCACCGTGGCCGGCTATGCGGCGCGTGCCAACGACGCCGTGTTTTCCATCATTCAGCTTGAAACCCCGGCCGCGCTGGCACAATTGGAAGAGATCGCCAGCGTGGAAGGCGTCGACGCCCTGTTCGTGGGGCCGGGCGACCTGTCGGCCAATATGGGCCATATCGGCAATATCGGCCACCCGGAAGTGCAGGCGGCGATTGCCGACGCGGCGCGCCGCGCACGCGCCATCGGCAAGCCGATCGGCATCGTCGGCCCCACGCCGGAAATGCTGCAAACCTTTATCGGCTACGGCTACGACTTTGTCGCCGTCGCCTCGGACCTGGGCATGATGATGCGCCAGGCGAATGCCTTTATCGCGGCACTCAAACCGTCATTGGCGAAAACCGTCGAGACGGGCGTGTACTGATTTTTTTTGCAACAGCATATGGAGCGCGCTCAGACGCGTCATTCGCATTCTTTGGAGACGAGCATGTCAGGTGTAAAACTGGAAAAGGTTGTCAAGAAATATGACAACGGCGTCGAAGTCATTCATGGCATCGACCTGGAAATCAAGAAGGGCGAATTTGTCGTCTTTGTGGGCCCCTCGGGCTGCGGCAAATCGACGCTGATGCGCATGGTGGCGGGCCTGGAGTCGATCACCGGCGGCACCATCTCGATCGAGGGCCAAGTGGTGAACGACCTGCCGCCGCGCGAACGCGATATCGCCATGGTGTTCCAGGACTATGCGCTGTACCCGCATAAATCCGTGTTCGACAACCTCGGTTTTGGTTTGAAACTGCGCAATTTCCCGAAGGCGGAAATCGAGCAGCGCGTGCGGGCCGCCGCCGCCATTCTGAAGATCGAGCACTTGCTGGACCGCAAACCACGCGCCCTGTCCGGCGGCCAGCGCCAGCGCGTGGCCATGGGCCGCGCCATCGTGCGCCAGGCGCGCCTGTTCCTGTTCGACGAACCGCTGTCGAACCTGGACGCCCTGCTGCGTTCGGAAATGCGCACCGAAATCAAGAAGCTGCACCAGCGCATCGGCGCCACCACCATTTATGTCACGCATGACCAGGTCGAAGCGATGACCCTGGCCGAGCGCATCGTGGTGCTGTCGGGCGGCAATATCATGCAGGTCGGCACGCCGGACCAGATCTACAACGAACCGGTGTCGAAATTCGTCGCCGGTTTCACCGGTTCGCCGCCGATGAATTTTCTTGGAGCAAAAGTCGCGCGCGGCAGCGATGGCCAGGCAGAAATCGTGCTGGGCACGGCGCGCCTGGCCCTGCCACCCGCCGCGCAAGCCGCTTGCGGCAAGCTCGACGGCCGGCAAGTGGAATTCGGCATCCGCCCGGAAGACATCACGCTCGACGCCGCCGGCCCCGCCAGCGCGCCGCTGACGGCCACCGTGGTGGTGGTCGAGCCGCTGGGCGCCGAAACCCTGGTGATCTTCCAGTGCCAGGGCGGCGAGCTGACGGCCCGTTTGCCGCCCACCTTTGCGCTGGCGCCCGGCCAGCAGGTGACGGTACACCTGGACATGGAAAAATTCCATCTGTTCGACCCGCAGGGCGGCGCGGTGCTGCCATCAAAATAAGCTCGGCACAGTCCGACATACAAACTCAACAGGAGACACAACCATGCGTATCAAATCCCTCGTGCTGGCGCTCGGCGCCACCTTCGTCCTTGCCACCGGCGCCCACGCGCAAACCGTGAAGGTCTTTGTCGGCGGCCAGGAACGCCCCGAAGTCATGCGCGAACTGTTCGCCAAGTTCATGGCCGCCAATCCCGGCGTCAAGATCGACCTGGAAACGGGCGGCGCCACGTCCGAGCTGCAGCAGAAATACCTGAACACGGTGCTGTCGGCCGGCGATTCGACCCTGGACGTGTTCCTGATCGACATTATCCGCCCGGCCCAGTACGCCTCGGCCGGCTGGATCGAAAGCCTGGACAAATACCTGGGCGCCGACCGCGACAAGATCATGGGCCAGTACCTGCCCGCTTACAAGCAGGCCAATATGGTCGACAACAAGGTGGTGGCGTTACCCGCGTTCGCCGACGCCATGTTCCTGTACTACCGCAAGGACTTGCTGGCCAAATACAAGCTGTCGCCGCCGAAAACCTGGGATGAGCTGGCCACCGTGGCGCGCACCATCCAGGCCGGCGAAAAGAATCCCGAACTGCAGGGCATCAGCTTCCAGGGCAAGGCCATCGAAGGCGCCGTCTGCACCTTTCTGCTGCCGTACTGGAGCCAGGGCGGCGAGCTGATCACCAATGGCAAACTGAGCCTGGACAAGCCCAAGGCCGAGGCCGGCCTGGCCATGTGGCGCAAGCTGGTCGACCAGGGCGTGGCGAAAAAGAATATCGCCGAAGTGGCCACCGACGACACGCGCAAGGAATTCCAGGCCGGCAATGTGCTGTTCGCCGTCAACTGGGGCTATGCCTGGAACCACTTCCAGGAAGGCGACAGCGGCGTGAAAGATAAGGTCGGCGTGGTCAGCCTGCCGGCCATGGCGGGTGGCAAACCGGCTTCCTGCATCGGCGGCTGGCAGTGGGCCGTGTCCTCGTACTCGAAAAACAAGGAAGCGTCGGCCAAACTGGTGCGCTGGCTGTCGAGCCCGGAAGTGTCGAAACAACTGGCGCTGAAGGCCTCGAACCTGCCCGTCTATCCGTCGGTCTACCAGGACAAGGAAGTGCTGGCCGTCAATGGCTGGTTCGCCGATGCGCTGCCGGTGGTGCAAAGCGCCCGTTCGCGTCCCGTCACGCCGCGCTACAGCGAAGTGTCGGAAGCGATCCGCGTCAATACCAATGCGGTGATGGCGGGCGTGAAAACCCCGGCGGCCGGCGTGGCCGAAATCGAAAACCGGGTCAAGCGCATCCTGCGCTAAGGGCCGAGCAGCCCGATTCACGCCCGGCCGCCTTCAAGGCGGCCAGGCGTGACACGCATACGCACCGCAACAGTCGAGGAAAACATGAGGCAACGCACCCTGAAAAGCCGCATCACGGACCCCAGCGAAACCACGCTGGCCTGGGTCCTGCTGACGCCGGCGATTCTCTTTTTACTGCTGATCGTGGCCTACCCGGTCAGCAAACTGATCTACAACAGCTTTTTCGATATCCGCCTGTCCGGCGGCGGCCTGCCCGCCTTTGTCGGGCTGGACAACTACAAGCTGGCGCTGGAAGACAGCCTGTTCTGGAAGTCGCTGAAAAACACCCTCATCATCACGGTGGTGACGGTGCCCGGCGCGCTGGTGGCGGGCCTGGGCCTGGCCATGCTGGCCAATATGCCGTTCAAATACCGCTGGCCGGTACGCTTGGCGCTGCTGCTGCCGTGGGCGCTGCCGCTGGCCTTTGTCGGCCTGATCTTCGCGTGGTTCTTCCACAGCGAATACGGCCTGGTAAACGACATCATTCGCCGCATCGACCTGCTGTTCCCTGCCCTGGGCTGGCAGCCGCAGATCTGGTTCAATTCGCCGGCGCTGACGATGGCCGCCATCTGCATCACCACCATCTGGAAAACCTCGTCGTTCATGGCGCTGATTTTGCTCGCCGGCCTGCAGACCATCCCCGCCTCGCTGTATGAAGCGGCCGAAGTGGACGGCGCCAGCAAGTGGAAGCAATTCACGGAAGTGACCCTGCCGCTGCTGGTGCCGTCGATGCTGGTGGCGCTAATCTTCCGCACCCTGACGGCCATCCAGTCGTTTGACATTCCCTACAACATGCCCGGCCCTGGCGACGAGACCAAGACCCTGGCCATGTATATCCAGTCCAATACCGTCGACTACCTCGACGTGGGCTATGGCTCGACCCTGGCCGTCTTCATGTTCCTGCTGTCGATGGCCACCACGTTCGTGTACTTGAAATATGTCAGAGGAGACAAAGAATGAGCGGCCTGTTTTCATCGAAGCGCCTGCGCTGGTTCGCCGCCGCGATCGTCATCCTGAACGGCGTTTTCCCCGCCCTGTGGATTCTTTTCACCTCGCTGAAAACCGAGAGCGAACTGACGCAAAAGCCGATCACCTACTGGCCGCACGAACCGACCATAGCCAATTTCATCTCGGCCTTCCAGGACCAGCCGCTGCTGACGTTTCTGACCAACAGCCTGATCGTGGCCGGCCTGTCGACCCTGCTCAGCCTGTTTATCAGCGCGCTGGCCGCGTATGCGATCGCCCGCCTGCGCCTGCGTTTCCGTGGCCTGATCCTCACCGCCATTATCGGCGTGTCGATGTTCCCGCTGGTGACCCTGATGGTGCCGCTGTTCGAGATCATGCGCAGCCTGGGCTTGTTGAATTCGTACTGGGCGCTGGTGCTGCCCTACACGGTGCTCAACCTGCCGATCTGCACCCTGATGATGGTCAGCTTTTTCCAGGATATTCCGCGCGATATCGAAAACGCGGCCATGCTCGACGGCTGCACCCGCATCAGCGCCCTGTGGCGCATCGTGCTGCCGCTGGCCGCACCGGGCGTGGCGACGGCCGCCATCCTGGCGTTCGTGAACTCCTGGGATGAATTCCTGCTGGCGCTGTCGATGAATTCGGCCGTGGCCTACCGCACCCTGCCGGTCGGCATCCAGCTGTACCAGGGCGAGTTCGCCTTCCCGTGGCCGATCATTTCGGCGGCGCTGGTGGTGGCCATCGTGCCCATCGTCGTGCTGATCGTGATCTTCCAGGAAAAGGTCGTCAGCGGCCTGACCTCGGGCGGCTTGAAGGGGTAATGCATGGATCACCCTTCTTCCATCGTGCTGGTGCACGGCGACAGCCGCGCCGAACTGCGGCCGGCCACCGGCGGCGCGCTGGCCGGATGGCGCTGGCGCGGGCGTGACCTGCTGCGCCCGGCGCCCGCCGGCGCCACGGTGCGGCAGATGGCTTGCTATCCGCTGGCGCCGTATTCGAACCGCATCGGCCAAGCGATACTCAGGGTGCCGGAACAGCACTACACCCTGCGCGCCAACTTCGCGCCCGAGCCGCACAGCATCCACGGCTTCGGCTGGCAGCGCGCCTGGCAGGTGGCAAACCACACCAGCGACAGCGCCGAACTGTTCCTGGCGCACGCGGCCGACGCCGACTGGCCGTATGCCTGCACGGTGCGGCAGACCGTGGCGCTGGATGACGCCGGCTTGCGATTGAGCCTGTCGGTCACCAACGACGACACGCGCGCCATGCCGGCCGGCCTGGGTTTCCACCCCTACTTTCCGCTGACGCCCGGCCTGCGGCTGGCAACGCAGTGGGACGGCCTCTGGCGCGCCGGCGGCGACCGCCTGCCTTTGGACCTGGCGCCGCAGCCGCAAAGCGCTCCCTTTGCAACGCCGCAGCCGGTGGCCGGCTGGCATGCCGACGACTGTTACAGCGGCTGGCGCGGTGAAGCCAGCCTGCACTACCCGGACTACGTGCTGCGCATGTCGGCCAGCGACAACTGCCGCCATCTGGTGTGCTTTGCGCCGAACGATGAACGCAATTTTATTGCCATCGAACCGGTCACGCAGGCGAATGACGCGTTTGCGCTGGCCGCGCGCGGCGCCCGGGACACCGGCATGCGCCTGCTGGCGCCCGGCGAGAGCCTGTCGATCGCCATGGTCCTCGCCGTCGAGGAGGTGCAGCATGCGTGAATGGCAAGCCACACTGGTGCTCGACGCGCGCGCCGAACTGGCCGAATGCCCGTTGTGGAGCGTGGCCGAGCAGTGCCTGTACTGGATCGATATCGCCGGGCGCCGCCTGCACCGCTACGACCCGGCAACAAGCCTCGATCGCCTCTGGTGGATGCCGTGCGAGCCGGGCTGCATCGCGCTGGCGGACGGCGGCGGCCTGGTGGCGGCCCTGCGCGACGGCTTCTACCGTTTTTATCCCGAGCAGTCGCGTTTGCACAAGCTGGCCGGCGCGCCGTATGACACCACCAACATGCGCTTTAACGACGGCCGCTGCGATGCGTCGGGCCGCTTCTGGGCCGGCGCCATGTACCAGCCGCGCACCAGCGAACAGGCGGCCATGTTCTGCCTGGAGCGTGGCGCGGTGCGGCCGGGCTGGGGCCCTCGGGATGGCCTGGGCGTAAAAGTGAGCAACGGCCTGGCGTTCGCGTCGGATGGCCAGTCGTTGTTCCAGTCCGATACGCCCAATCACGTGATCTACCGTTTCGGCTTCGACGCCGCGACCGGCCAGGTGGGCGAGCGCAGCGTGTTCGCGCGCCTGCCGGTGAAAGGCGAGGAAGCCGTGTATGGCGGCCGGCCGGACGGCGCCGCGATCGATGCCGAAGGCTGCTACTGGAGCGCCCAATACGAAGGGGGACGCGTGCTGCGTTTTTCGCCGCAGGGCGAGATTATCGGCATCGTGCACGTACCGGTCGCGCGCCCGACCATGGTCGCCTTTGGCGGCGCCGACCTGCGCACCCTGTATATCACCAGCGCGCGCGAAGGCGCGGCTGACGAAGAACTGGCGCGCCAGCCCCAGGCCGGCGGCATCTTTGCCGTGCGCCTGGACGTGGCGGGCCGCCCCGAACCGCTGTACCGCGATGCGGATACGCACAAGGAACCATCATGAACACCATCACTCTCTACCCCAGCCTGCAGGACCGCGTGGTCTTTGTCTCGGGCGGCGGCTCCGGCATCGGGGCATCTTTGGTCGAGCACTTCGCGCTGCAGGGCGCGCAGGTCGCTTTCTGCGATATCGACCGCGAGGCCAGCGAGGCTCTCTCTGCGCGCCTGGCGCCTTTGTCGCGCCATGCGCCGCATTTTGTCTACAGCGATATCCGCGATATTCCCGCCTACCAGGCCAGCCTGGCGGAGGTGGAAGCGCGCTTCGGCGCCATCCGCGTGCTGGTCAACAATGCGGGCCGCGACGACCGCCACACCCTGGCCGAACTGACGCCCGATTACTGGGACAACTGCCTGGCCTTGAATTTGAAACACCATGTGTTCGCGATCCAGCAGGTGGCGCCCGGCATGGCGGCGGCCGGCGGCGGCGCCATCATCAATCTCGGCTCGATTTCGTGGCTGCGCGGGCGGCCCAACCTGGTCGGCTACACCACGGCCAAGGCGGGCATCGCCGGCCTGTCGCGCACCCTGGCGCGCGAACTGGGCGAGCACAATATCCGCGTCAACGCGCTGGCGCCAGGCGCCATCGTCACCGAACGCCAGGCCGAGCTGTGGCGCGATCCCGAGGAAGACCGGCGTTTCATCGAACTGCAATGCCTGAAGTACCGGCTCGATCCCGGCCACGTGGCGCGCACGGCGCTGTTCCTGGCGGCCGACGATTCGAACGGCATCACCGGCCAGCATATCGTCGTCGATGCGGGACTGGCGCAAACATCGGTCGCCGGCTGACCCCTTTCACTCTATTAGGAGCACCCCATGTTGAACCTGCAAGACGCAAGCCTGTTGAAACAGCAATGCCTGATCGATGGCGTCTGGTGCGATGCCGATGACGGCGCCACCATCGCCGTCACCAACCCGGCCACCGGCGACATCATCGCCACCGTGCCGCGCATGGGCGCGCTGGAGACGCGGCGCGCCATCGCCGCTTCGCACACCGCGTTCAAAGCGTGGCGCAAACAGACCGTCAAGGCGCGCGCCAGCGTGCTGCGCGCCTGGCACGCGCTGATCCTGCAACACGCCGACGACCTGGCGCTGATACTCACCAGCGAACAGGGCAAGTCGCTGGCGGAAGCGAAGGGCGAGATCGTCTCGAACGCGGCCTACCTGGAATGGTTTGCCGAGGAAGGCAAGCGCGCCTATGGCGACGTGATCGCGCCGCCGTCCAGCGACAAGCGCATCGTCGTCATCAAGCAGCCGATCGGTGTGTGCGCGGCCATCACGCCGTGGAATTTCCCGAACGGCATGATCACGCGCAAGGCCGGGCCGGCCCTGGCCGCCGGCTGCGCCATGGTCCTGAAACCGGCCTCGCAGACGCCGCTGTCGGCCCTGGCCCTCGGTGAACTGGCGCTGCGCGCCGGCGTGCCAGCGGGCGTGTTCAATGTGGTGACGGGCGCCGCTCAGGCGATCGGCACGGAGCTGTGCCACAACAACCTGGTACGCAAGATCACGTTTACCGGTTCGACCGAAGTGGGCGCCTGGCTGTCGCGCGAGGCGGCCGGCACCATCAAGAAGCTGTCGCTGGAACTGGGCGGCAACGCGCCGTTCATCGTGTTCGAGGACGCCGATATCGATGCGGCCGTCGACGGCGTCTTGATGTCGAAATACCGCAACAGCGGCCAGACCTGTGTCTGCGCCAACCGCATCTACGTCCAGGACGGCATCTACGACGATTTTGCGGCCCGCCTGGTGGCCAAGGTGGAACAGCTGAAACTGGGCAACGGGCTTGAAGCGGGCGTGACGCAAGGCCCGCTGATCGACGAGAACGCCGTGCGCAAGATCGAGCAGCATGTGGCCGACGCGCTGGCCAAGGGCGGCAAGCTGGCTATCGGCGGCAAGCGCCATGCGCTGGGCGGCAGCTTTTTCGAGCCGACCGTGGTGCTGGACGCGAACAGCACCATGCTGGTGGCGCGCGAGGAAACCTTCGCCCCACTGGCGCCGCTGTTCCGCTTCAGCACTGAAGAGGAAGTGATCGCGCTGGCCAACGACACCGAATTCGGCCTGGCCGGCTATTTCTACAGCCGCGACCTGGGCCGCGTCTGGCGCGTGGCGGAGGAACTGGAAGTGGGCATGGTCGGCATCAACACGGGCATGATCGCCAATGAAATGGCGCCGTTCGGCGGCGTCAAGCATTCCGGCATGGGCCGCGAAGGGTCGCATTACGGCATGGACGACTTCCTCGATATCAAATATCTGTGCATGGGAGGCATCTGAATTCAAGCCGCCCGCGAGGGCGGCCGCAGCACCGCAGCAAGCAGGGATCACCAGGACTATCCATATAAAAAATACAGGAGACAAGATCATGCAAACCACCATCCGCAAGACCACCATGGCCCGCGCCATCACCGCCCTCTTCTTTGCGGCGCCATTTATTAGCGCTAACGTGCGCGCCGACGAGCTCAGCGACATGAAGGCCATGCTGGCCCAATTGCAGGAAAGAGTGGCACAGATGGAAGCCAGGGCGGCCCAGCCGGCGCCGGAGCCAGCTGCGGCCACCACCGCCATGGCGCCGGCCACCGCAGCGGCGGCACCGGCGGCGCCGGCAAAGTCAAACACCGGTTTCAACTGGAAACTGTATGGCCGTGGCGATATCGGCTACACGGTCTCGCGCGGCAAGGACGCCAGCGGCCGCCAGCTGACCAACCACCGTTTGAACCAGGGCGAGATGGCCAGCCGCCTCGGTCTCACCGGTTCCTGGGTCTTCAGCGACGAATACAAGGCCATCTTCGGCGTCGAAACCGGCCTCAATCTGTTCAACGGCAACGCCGGCGGCGGCACGCAGAACAACACCAGTTCGTCCGTGCTGTTCAACCGCGGCTCGACCGTCGGCTTTGCCTCGACCACCTGGGGTTCGATCGAAGGCGGCACCATGTACATGGCGCCGTTCTGGGTCTCGCTGGGGGCCGACCTGGCCTCGGCCCACAACTACGGCGCGAATGACTTCAGCGCCCTGTTTTCGCTGACGCGCCCCGAGTCCCTGGGCCGCTACCTGAAGGACCCCGTCACCGGCAACGCCAGCAAGACCACCAGCCTGGCCGGCAACAACTCGGGCACGGCCCTGTTCTACGGCAACGCGCTGCGCTACCGCAGCCCGACCTACAACAACTTCTCGGCCGAAGTGTCGTATTCGGCCGGCCAGCAGGCGTCTTCCGCCACGGCGCTCGAAGACGACGGTCGCAGCTGGGCCGCCAATGTGCTGTACAAGAAGGACAATCTGTTCCTCGGCTACGCCCATATGGACTACCAGCAAAGCAACGATATCAGCACGGCCGCAAGCAGCAACTTCGTCAAGCGCAACCAGGTCACGGACATCGTCGGCGCGCGCTACAAGTGGAACGACTTTACATTGGGCGGCTCCTACACCTCGTACCGCGTGTCGAACGCGGGCGGCTACGGCGCCGACGCGTTCGGCGTCTCGGGCGCCTATGACCTGGGCAAGCACCGCATCGAAGGCAGCCTGGCGCAGATCAGCTACGACGGCGCCAACAGCCGCGGCGCGTTCGGCGCCAACACGGGCGACGGCGTGGGCAAGCCGAAGTCGACCGCCTACTCGCTGGGCTATCTGTACAACTTCCAGCCGACCCTGTCGTTCTATGCCTACGCCACCCGCATCAAGAATAATGAGCATGCCAAGCTGGGCGTATTGCAGTTCCGCGGGGACAATAACTATTTTGGCTACAGCCCGGTCGAACTGACCGCCGGCATGTTCCTCGTCTTTTAATCATCAGGAGTAGCTCGACATGCAGTTCACACTAGATCAGGAAAACGACGGCCTTGCGCTGCGCTGCGCGGGCCGCCTGCTGCTGCGCCACGACACGCAGGCGCCGTGCCTGTTCGTCGGCCAGGGCCGCGAACGGATGGATATGTACCGCGGCAATTTCGACATCGAAGATTACGTTGAAGAACGCACCGCCCTGCGCCATCTGGCGATCACGCAAGACGAAGGGGTCGCGCTGCTGGCCTTTGCGCGCCATCCTGGCGATGCGCCGCAGCTGGTGCTGCGTGTGCAGGCGCAGCAGCATGGCGTGCACCTGGTGCTGCAGCACGCGGCGCCGGGCTGGAACCGGCTGTGGCTGCGCCTGCCCGCCGAACACGATGAGCACGTGTGGGGCTGCGGCGAGCAGATGTCCTACTTCGACCTGCGCGGGCGCCACTTTCCGCTGTGGACCTCGGAGCCGGGCGTGGGCCGCGACAAGTCGACCCACCTGACCTGGCAGGCCGACGTGACGGCCAAGTCGGGCGGCGACTACTATCACACCAACTACCCGCAACCGAGCTTCATTTCCTCGCAGCGCTACTGCCTGCATGCCGAAACGACGGCCTATGCCGACTTCGATTTCCGCCATGCCGACTTCCACGAGCTGCAATTCTGGGCCATGCCCGAGCGCCTGGAATTCATGCTGGCCGATTCCTTCGTCGACCTGGTCGGCGTGGTGTCGCAACGCTTCGGCCGCCAGCCCAAGCTGCCGGCCTGGCTGCAGAACGGCGCCATGCTGGGCCTGAAAGGCGGCGAAGACCACGCGCGCGCCATCCTCGCGCAGGCGAAGGAACACGGCCTGGCCGTCAGCGCCCTGTGGTGCGAAGACTGGGTGGGACTGCGCCAGACCTCGTTCGGCAAGCGCCTGTTCTGGGACTGGCGCTGGCAGCCGCAGCGCTATCCGGACCTGAAGCAATGGATCGCCGACCTGGCCAGGGAAGACATCCGCTTCCTCGGCTACGTCAATCCCTACCTGTGCAATGACGGCACCCTGTACCAAGAAGCGCTGCAGCAAGGCTTTTTGGCCACCGCGATGGATGGCGGCACCTATCTGGTCGACTTCGGCGAATTCGATTGCGGCGTGGTCGACTTCACCAACCCGGCCGCCGCGCAGTGGTTCGAGGACCGCGTGCTGCGACAGGAAATGCTGGACTTCGGTTTGTCCGGCTGGATGGCCGATTTCGGCGAATACCTGCCGATCGACCTGCGCCTGCACAATGGCGTCGATGCGCGCCTGATGCACAACGCCTGGCCGACCCTGTGGGCCGAAGTCAATGCGCGCGCCATCGCAGCGGCCGGCAAGACCGGCGACGCCACCTTCTTCATGCGCGCCGGCTATACCGGCGTGCAGGCGCACTGCCCGCTGCTGTGGGCCGGCGACCAGTCGGTCGACTTCAGCCGCCACGACGGCTTGCAGACGGTGATCTGCGGCGCGCTGTCGTCCGGTTTGCTGGGCAACGCCTACCACCACAGCGATATCGGCGGCTACACGAGCTTGTTCGGCAACCTGCGCACGGCCGAACTGTTCCAGCGCTGGACCGAGATGGCGGTGTTCACCTCGATGATGCGCACGCATGAAGGCAACCGCCCGGACGAGAATTTCCAGTTCTACCAGGATGAACAGGTGTTCGCCCACTTTGCCCGCATGACGCGCCTGCACGTGGCGCTGGCGCCCGTCATCGCCGCCCTGGCCGAGGACGCCGTGCGGCATGGCCTGCCGCTGCAGCGCCCCCTGTTCCTGCACTACGAGCAGGACCGCGCCACCTACGCCATTCAGGACCAGTATCTGTTCGGCCCCGACCTGCTGGTGGCGCCCGTGCATGCGGCCGGCGCCACGCGCTGGAGCGCCTACCTGCCGCAGGGCGACGCCTGGGTCCATCTGTGGAGCGGCGCCGTGTTCGACGGCGGCCAGCGCGTGGAGGTTGATGCGCCTCTGGGCCAGCCACCCGTGTTCGTGCGCCAGGGCTGTGCGCAGCAGGTGTTTTTACTGTCGCTGGCGGCATGAGCCTGACATGAGCATCGGGTCGCACCTGTTGTTCCTGGCCTGCGTGGCGCTGGCCAGCTACGCGCAGAACCTGACCGGTTTTGCGTTTGGCCTGATCCTGCTGGGCCTGACGGCGGTGCTGCACCTGGCCAGCCTGGGCGACGTGGCCAATGTGGTCAGCGTGCTGGTGCTGGTGAATGCGGCCATTACCTTTGGCCGCAGCGCGCCACGCCTGGCCTGGCCTGTATTCGGGCCGTCGCTGGCCTGCAGCCTGATCGGCGTGGGCGCCGGCGTGGCGCTGCTGGGCTGGTTCAGCGCGCAGCAAGTGAACCTGCTGCGCTTTTTGCTCGGCTGCGCCATCATCGTCTGCGCATTCCTGCTGGTGCTGCGCGCCAGCACGCGCGCAAGACAATCCGGCCTGCCCTCGTTCCTGTTCTTCAGTGGGATCTCTGGCGTGATGGGCGGCCTGTTCGCCAGCGCCGGCCCGCCCATGGTGTACCACCTGTACCGCCAGCCGTGGCCGGCCGACATGGTCCGCCATTCGCTGATCGTGCTGTTTGCCGCCAACGCCGTGCTGCGCCTGGCGCTGGTGCTGGCGCATGGCCAGTTCAGCATGACGGCCGTGTGGCTGACCGTCGAAGCGCTGCCGGTGGTGATGGGGCTGACCTGGCTGGCCCGCCGCTACCCATCCCGCCTGCCCTTGCAACAGGTGCGGCGTGCCGTGTTCGTGCTGCTGCTGGTCGCCGGCCTGGCGCTGGTGCTGCCGCCGGTGCTGGCGCTGCTCCATTGAGTCATCCCTCTTTTAATAAATCGAGTCCTTATGTCCGCATCCCGCTTTACCTCCCTGCCCCTTGACTGCGACCTGCTGGTCGTCGGCGGCGGCATCAATGGCGCCGGCATCGCGCGCGACGCGGCCGGCCGTGGCCTGCGCGTGGTGCTGTGCGAACAGCACGACCTGGCGCAGCACACCTCGTCGGCCTCCACCAAGCTGATACACGGTGGCCTGCGCTACCTCGAATACTATGAATTCAAGCTGGTACGCAAGGCGCTGCAGGAACGCGAAGTGCTGCTGCGCGCCGCTCCCCACATCATGTGGCCGATGCGTTTCGTGATGCCGCATGACGCTGCCCAGCGCCCGGCCTGGCTGATACGCGCCGGCCTGTTCCTGTACGACCACCTGGCCAAACGCGCCTTTTTGCCCGCCTCGCAGGCGATCACCCTGGCCAGGCACGCGGCCGGCGCGCCGCTCAAGCCCGGCTACCGCAAGGGCTTCGTGTATTCAGACGGCTGGGTCGACGACGCCAGGCTGGTGGTGCTCAATGCGCTAGCCGCGCAGGAACGCGGCGCGCACATCCTCACGCGCACCGCCTGCGTCGACGCGCACCGCGATGGCGATGGCTGGCAGGCCACCCTGCAAGGTCCCGACGGCCAACGCCGCAGCCTGCGCGCGCGCGCCATCGTCAATGCGGCCGGGCCGTGGACGGCGCAGTTTGCCGGCGCGGCCGGCGGCGGCAGGACGCAGGGACTGCGCCTGATCAAGGGCAGCCATATCATCGTGCCGCGCCTGTTCGAGCATCCGAACGCGTATATTTTCCAGAACCCGGACCAGCGCATCATCTTCGCGATTCCCTACCAGGACGACTACACCCTGATCGGCACCACCGACGAGGAATACAAGGGCGACGTGGCGCAGGTCAAAATCAGCGGCGATGAAATCGCCTATCTGTGCCAGGCCGCCAACCGCTATTTCCGGCGCGAGATCGGCCCGTCCGACGTGGTGTGGACCTATTCCGGCGTGCGCCCGCTGCTCGACGACAGCGCCCGGGACGCGTCGGCCGTCACGCGCGACTATCTGCTGGAAGTGGCGCGCGGCGACACGGGCACGGGCGCACCGCTGCTCAATATCTGGGGTGGCAAGATCACCACCTACCGCAAACTGGCCGAGGAGGCGATGGCGCTGCTGGCGCCCTTGCTGGCCAACACCCGGCCCGCCTGGACCGCCGATGCGCCGCTGCCGGGCGGCGACCTGCAGCGGCCGGGCCAGCTGGTGGACAGCCATGATTTCGACGGCTTCCTGGCCCGCTTCCAGCAGGCGCATCCCTGGTTGCCCCCCAAGCTGGCGCACCGCTACGCACGCGCCTATGGCAGCCGCGCCACGCGCGTGCTGGCGGGCGCGAACTCGATGGCGGGCCTGGGCGCGGAACTGGCGCCCGGCCTGCACGAGGCCGAAGCGCGCTACCTGGTCGACGTGGAATGGGCGAGGAGCTGCGACGACATATTATGGCGGCGCAGCAAACTGGGCCTGCGCTGCCAGCCGGCCGACGTGGCGCGCCTGCAGCTGTGGCTTGAAGCCTGCCTGGCGCAGCAGGTGGCGGCATGAGCTATCTGCTGGCCCTCGACCAGGGCACCTCCAGCTCGCGCAGCATGGTCTTCGACGAAGCGGGCGCCATCGTCGCCGTGGCGCAGCGCGAATTTCGCCAGCTGTTTCCGCAGCCGGGCTGGATCGAACACGATCCGATCGAAATCTGGCACAGCCAGCTCGCCACCAGCCGCGAAGTGCTGCTGAAAGCCGGCTTGACGGCGGCGGACCTGGGCGCGCTGGGCATCACCAACCAGCGCGAAACGACGGTGGTGTGGGACCGCGCCACGGGCGAGCCCGTCTACAATGCCATCGTCTGGCAGGACCGGCGCACCGAGGCGCTGTGCGACAGCCTGCGCGAGCGGGGACTGGCCGGCGCCATCCATGCCAGGACGGGGCTGGTGCTCGATCCCTATTTTTCCGGCACCAAGCTGCGCTGGATACTCGACGAAGTGCCGGGCGTGCGCGCACGCGCCATGCGCGGCGAGCTGGCCTTCGGCACCATCGACGCCTGGCTGGCCTGGCAGATGACGGGCGGGCGCCTGCACGTGACCGACGTGACGAACGCCTCGCGCACCATGCTGTGGAATATCCATGAAGGCTGCTGGGACGCTCAGCTGCTCGACTGGCTGGGCATCCCCGCCAGCCTGCTGCCCACCGTCCATCCGTCCAGCCATGTGTACGGCGAAACCGACGCCGAGGTGCTGGGCAGCCCGGTCATCATCGGCGGCATCGCCGGCGACCAGCAAGCGGCGCTGTTCGGCCAGACCTGCTTCAAGCCCGGCATGGCCAAGAATACCTATGGTACGGGCTGCTTCCTGCTGCTCAACACGGGCGAGCAGTGTGCGCAATCGCGGCATGGCCTGATCAGCACGGCCGCCTGTCAGGTGGGTGCGCAGCCGGCCTATGCGCTCGAAGGCAGCGTGTTTATCGGCGGCGCCGTGGTGCAGTGGCTGCGCGACGGCCTGGGCGCCATCGGCCACGCCAGCGAAGCGGAAAGCCTGGCCGCCTCGGTGCCCGATTCGGGCGGCGTGGTGTTCGTGCCCTCGTTTACGGGGCTGGGCGCACCCTACTGGGTACCGTCGGCCAAGGGCGCCATCCTGGGCCTGAGCCGCGGCAGCACGGTGGGCCATATCGCGCGCGCGGCGCTCGAAGCGATCGCCTTCCAGAGCGCGGCCCTGCTGCAGGCCATGACCCTCGACGCACAGGCGCCGATCACCGAACTGCGCGTGGACGGCGGCGCCTGCGCCAACAACCTGCTGCTGCAATTCCAGGCCGACCTGCTGGGCATCCCCGTAGTGCGCCCGCAAGTGATCGAAACGACGGCCCTGGGCGCGGCCTACCTGGCCGGCCTGGCGATCGGCCAGTATCGCGGCACCGAGGAACTGGCAGCGCAATGGCGTGTGGAAAGGACCTTCCTGCCCACCATCGGCCGCGACCAGGCGGCCGAGCTGATGCGGCAATGGGAAACGGCGGTGCGGCGGTTTGCGGGCAACGGGGAAAACTGAAGAACCGCATTTGGCCACTTCGACAGTACGGCCGCGCGGCGGATCCTCCTATAAATATTGTTCAACGTCCGGCAATGTGTGTCAACGTAAGTCATTGTTATATAAGGATTAGTCTTGACAATGAGCGAGAGGTTGCTATCATCTTTGATGTATACCCCTGAAGGAGCGAAGATGAAACTTGAAGACCGTATGCTTCGGTCCGTGAAGCAGCGAGCCGGCAATGTTATATTGCGGGCCGACATTGCTCGCTTGGGTAGTGCCTCGCAGGTCACCGAAGCGCTCAAATCGTTGCAAGCCAAGGGCGTTCTGATTCGAATCGGGACTGGAGTCTACGCCAAAACACGCAAGAGTTCGGTTACAGGGGCGACCATCCCGGCCGGCAGTCTTGAGACCTTGGCGACCGAGACCCTGAAAAAACTGGGTGTCACAGTGCGCACGAGTAAAGCAGCTGCTGCATACAATTCCGGTAAAACAACCCAACTTCCAGGGGCCTTCGTTGCCAATACTGGTAGTCAACGTATTCGCAGGAAAATTTCTGTGGGAGGCCGCTCGGTAGTTTATGAGAACGATTACAGACCAGCAACAGCGAGCGCTTGAAGACCTCGCTGCAGAAGGTCTCCTTCGAGGACTTCCCGTACAGACCGCCGAAAAAGATATCCACGTCACCGAGCTTCTCAAGGGATTGAGTGAACTCAAGGTTTCGCATGATCATTTCAGCGACCTCGACACACGCCAAGGAGAGCTCACTCGCCATGATGCAGGCATCAAGTTGATCTTCTCGGGTGGGACGTGCCTCTCCAAGGCACATGGGCTAATCAATCGAATGTCGGAAGACATCGACATTAAAGTTCTGCTTTCCCCACCACCCAAGCCTTTGAAGAAAGGGCGCGGAGACCGTGTAAGACTAATCGCTTTGCACAAAGCACTGCCTCCGCTCCTGGAGTCGCTTGGATTTCCGTTGCTCAATAGCCCTGACGGAGACAACCCGCACATACGCAATAAGCACCGGTATTGCGAGGTAGGTGCCGGCTACAAATCTGCTTATCCCCAACTTCCAAGCCTCCGTCCCGAGCTTAGGCTGGAACTGATGCAACGCCAACCGCTCCTGCCGCTTGAAAATCTTGAGTTTGGCTATCTTTACGAGACATTGGCGGGGCTAAAGCCGAGCACGACGTTGTCAATTTCTTGCATTTCGGTGGCAGAGACTACGGCAGAAAAGGTATTGTCCTTGCTACGTCGTTGTGCTTGCAATTCGGATGGCCGCCAAACCAAGGGGGACCTTGACCCCGCATTGGTCCGCCATGTTTACGACGTTGCTCGAATCGCGGAACTATCCACCGAATCACTTGTAGCTGCGAAGAGTATTTTTCCGCAATTGGTCATGAACGACCGCGATGAGTACAAGGGGCAACATCCCGAGTTCGACGCAGACCCGGTAAGTGTTCTCAAAAGGACCTTGATAGCGGCAAAAGAAAATGGCGAGCTGAAAGAGCGATACGCCCAAAATCTGATACCGCTGGTTTACGACATGAATCCGCCCACGTTCGAAAAATCTTTCGCTTCGTTTGAAGCAGTGGCGCAAGACTTCCTGGCAGCCTGCAAACCATGCTGAGCGCACAAAAAAAAGCCCGCTACAGGAGCGGGCTGAATCTATTTCCTGTGAGGAAGTAGAGGAGACAGAAGCATGATGCCGGATCGCAAGCTATAAAACCACTTTATATTGATGATATGGGAAATACGCTTGCGTGATAACAGTGGCAATTATTGATTCCTTACGGCACTATTTTGCCGCCTCCCCTTCCACCACTACCGGCGTGCGCAGCATGTTCTTGATGCCGCGCAGTGCCTGGCGCACGCGCGCCTCGTTCTCGATCAGGGCAAAGCGCACATAGTCGTCGCCGTATTCGCCGAAACCGATGCCCGGCGACACACTGACCCTGGCTTTCTCCAGCAGCAGCTTGGCGAATTCCAGCGAACCCAGGTGGCGATATGCTTCCGGGATATGGGCCCAGATATACATCGACGCCTTCGGTTTTTCCACCATCCAGCCCGCTTCGTGCAAGCCTTTGACCAGCACGTCGCGGCGGCGCTGGTATTGCGCGCAGATTTCCGTCACGCAGCTTTGATCGCCTTCCAGCGCGGCGATCGCCGCCACCTGCACCGGCGTGAAACTGCCGTAGTCGTGATAGCTCTTGATGCGCGCCAACGCCGCCACCAGTTCGGCATTGCCGACCATGAAGCCGATGCGCCAGCCGGCCATATTGTAGCTTTTCGACATGGTGAAGAATTCGACGGCCACGTCGCGCGCGCCGGGCACCTGCATGATGGACGGCGCTTTCCAGCCGTCAAACGTGATGTCGGCATAGGCCAGGTCGTGCACCACCAGAATGTCATGCTGTTTCGCCAGCGCCACCACGCGCTCGAAAAACTCCAGCTCCACGCATTGCGCGGTGGGGTTCGATGGAAAACCCAGCACCATCATCTTGGGCTTCGGATAGCTTTCGCGGATCGCCCGCTCCAGCTCGGCAAAAAAGTCTACGCCAGGGCCCATGCGCACTGAGCGGATATCGGCGCCGGCGATCACCGCGCCCCAGATATGGATCGGGTAGCTGGGGTTGGGCACCAGCACCGTGTCACCCCGGTCCAGGGTGGCCAGCATCAGATGGGCCAGGCCTTCTTTCGAGCCGATGGTGACGATGGCTTCGCTGTCGGGGTCGATGTCGACCTCGTAGCGCTGCTTGTACCAATGTGAAATGGCCCGGCGCAGGCGCGGGATGCCCTTCGAGGCGGAGTACCCATGGGTGTCGGGCCGCTTCACCGTATCGATCAGCTTGTCGACGATATGGCTGGGCGTGGCGCCGTCGGGATTACCCATCGACATGTCGATAATGTCCTCGCCACGGCGGCGCGCGGCCATCTTGAGTTCGGCGGTGATATTGAAAACGTAGGGGGGAAGACGATTGATGCGCGAAAAGCTGCGCGGAGTTTGGCTGTCGGTCATGATATCTCTGTACGTAAGCGCCCGGATCCGTCCGAGCGACGTTGGCGCAATGGGTGCGCCTGCAGCCATACTAACCCGGCGCCGTTCAGGCTGGCAAGAGCGCGGTTGAAACGCTACAATGGATGCCTGGTCGAAAATGAGCAAACCAGTTGGTAACCCGGTAAGTGTTGAACAACATGCTCCCGCCCCACGCGGACCCACGGCGCTGATCTCGGCTGTTACACCAGTCGGGGGCGGTGTCATGGTTCGTGCACGCTTCCCGCCGCGCCATCCCTCCCCCGCTTTACAAGGAAATAAACGGATGGCAATACACAACACCACGGCAACTGATCTCACACTGGACCGCGGCGAACTGGAACAACTGCTGGCGCAATCGGTGCGCACCTTCGAGGGCTGCGCCTTTGACGACGCCGACCTGGCCCGGCTCGACCTGCAGGGCTGTACCTTTGAACGCTGCACCTTTGCGGGCGCCAACCTGTTCGCCTGCAAGCTGGCACGCACGACCTGGCGCCGCTGCCGCGCCGGCGGCGCCGATTTCGAGTCCGTCGACGCGGTCGACGCCAGCTTCGAAGGCTGCGACCTGAACAACACCAAATGGCGGCGCGCCAAGCTCGCGTCCGCGTCCTGGCGCGGCTGCAAGCTGACCGGCGCCTCGTTCGAGGAAGTGGCGCACCTGGGCGCCAGCTTCGAAGACAGCCTGCTGATCGGCGCCGACCTGCGCGGCTTTTCGTTTCGCAAGGCGACCCTGAAACAACTCGATTTTTCCGAAGCCTACCTGGCCGGCTGCGATTTCCGCGACGCCGTCTTCGAAGGCGGCAGCCTGCGCAACGCCGTCTTGAAGCTGGCCAAGTTCCAGGGCGCCGACCTGCGCGGCGCCGATATCGACGGCTTCAAGCTGACGGAAGCGGCGCTGTTCAAGGGCGCGGTGATTACCCATGCGCAGGCGGCCAATTTCGTGCGCGAGCTGGGTATTTCTGTGGTGTAAGCAAAAACCCGGGCAAAAAAAAGCCCGCTGCGGGAGCGGGCTGAATCTAATTCCGTTGAGGAGTTAGAGGAGACAAGTGCATGATGCTGCATCGCGGCATATAAAACCAATTTTTATTGATGATGATAGAAATGCGTTTTCATGATAACCGTGCGAACGCTCGCTTTTCAGGCCGTGCGGCGCGACAAGCTGGGCAGGAATTCTCCCAGCCACACCAGCAGCGCCAGCGCCGGAAACGCCATGCCGGTCAATAACGTCGCTTGCCAGCCATAACTGGCATAGACCCAGGCGCCGACGGCCGAACCGGCGGCGCCACCGGCAAAGAACAGCGCGAAATACAGGCCATTCAAGCGGCCCCGCACTTCCGGCGCCAGGCTGAAGATGGCGCGCTGGCCCAGTACCAGGTTGGCGGCCACGCCCATGTCGAGCACGATGGAGGCGATGACCAGCAAGCCCAGCGCCAGATGTTGCGATTGCGGTACGAACATCGGCAAGGCAAACGCCACCATGCCCAGGATCAAGGCGACGGCCGTGGCCGGCAAGGTATGGCCCGCATCGGCCAGGCGGCCGGCGATCGGCGAAGCAACGGCGCCGGCCATGCCGACCAGGGCGAAGATGGCAATCCCCGTTTGCGACAGGCCGAAGGCGGGGCTGGCCAGCACCAGCGGCGTGACGGTCCAGAACAGGCTGAAGGCGCCAAACAGGCCGGCGTGATAAGCGGCGCGGCGGCGCAGCACGGGCGTGCCCAGCAGCAAATGCCACAGCGACGCCATCAGGGCCGGATAACGGATGTTCGATACCGGCTGGCGCAGCGGCAAGGCGCGGCGCAAGACAAAGGCCAGCGCCAGCATCAGCACGGCGGCGCCGCCAAACACCACATGCCAGCTGGCATGGGCCGCCACCAGCGAGGCGGCCGGACGGGCCAGCATAATGCCCAGCAACAAACCGCTGACCACCTTGCCCACCGCCTGGCCGCGCGTCGATTCTTTCGACAAATGGGCGGCAAACGGCACGATCACCTGCGCCGCCACCGAACCCAGGCCGATCGCCAGCGCGGCGGCCAGGAACACGATGGCGCCGGTGCTGAGGGCGGCGGCGACCAGCGCGGCGGCCGTGACCAGCAGGCCGGTAATGATCAGGCGGCGGTTTTCCAGCAAGTCGCCCAGCGGCACCACGAACAGCAGGCCCAGGGTATAGCCGATCTGCGTCAGCGTGACGATCAGGCCGGCCGCCTTGGCCGACAGGCCGGTCGAGGCGCTGATGGGGCCGACCAGGGTTTGCGCGTAATACAGATTGGCGACGATCAGGCCGGAAGCGATCGCCAGCAGCAGCACCATGCCGGACGAAATATCGGGCACGTCGCCGGCGATCGGCTGTTTGATGGAGGCCTTGTTCATGTTATTTCCTCGTTTAAAAATAAAGTAGGGCCATTGTAGGGAGTTTGGTGACGAAGATAATTAGTGCATAATCACTCCATACATTTCACATTAGATGAACAATCAAGGAGCAATGCCCCATCATGGACAAGATCAAGGCCATGCAAACCTTTGTGCGCATCGTGGAAGCAAACAGTTTTTCCAAGGCCGCCGAAACCCTGAACCTGCCGCGTGCGGCCTTGACCGCCACCTTGCAGAAGCTGGAAGCCTATCTGGGCACGCAGCTGCTGCAACGCACCACGCGCCGGCTGTCGCTGACGCCCGATGGCGCCGAGTATTTCAACCATTGCCTGGCGATTTTGGGCGCCGTCGATGCGGCCGAACTGGCGTTTCGCGGCCCCGACGCCAACAAGCCGCGTGGCATGCTGCGCGTCAACCTGCCCGGCACCGTGGGGCGCACCTTGGTGATGCCGTATATCGGCCAATTCCATGCCGCCTACCCCGCCGTGCAACTGCACCTGAGCCTGACGGACCGGCTGGTCGACTTGACCGAGGAAGGCATCGATTGCGCGCTGCGCGTGGGGCAGCTGCAGGACTCCGCCTTTATCGGCAAGCGCATCGGCAATATGCGTTTTGTGACCTGCGCGGCGCCCGCCTACCTGGAACGCCATGGCCGGCCGCAGACCTTGGCCGACCTGGTCCGCCACCGTGGCGTGATGCATTTTTCAGGCCGCACCGGGCGCGCATTCGACTGGGATTTCGTGCAGAAAGGCGAAGTGGTGCGCGTGCAGATGACGGGCATGGTCGCCGTCAACGACGCCGAGGCCAACCTGGCGTGCGTGCTGCAGGGCATGGGGCTGGGCCAGCTGGCCGTCTACCAGGCGCGCGAGCACCTGGCCTGCGGCGCACTGGTGCCGGTGCTGGACGATTGTCCACCGACACCGATGCCGATGTCGCTGCTGGCGCCCCAGGGCCGGCTGGCCGTGCCCAAGGTACAGGCGTTTGCGGCCTGGCTGACCGCCCTGCTGGCGCAAAACGAGGATGTGCAGCAGCCGGACCAGCGCTGATTCAGGCGTCCGCCGGTTTGCGGAAATGCTCGCGGTCCGGGTCGAGTTCCGGGTACTGGCGCACCACCGGAAGCTGCAGCTTGTACCATATCTGCATGACCGTGTCGGCCAGGCCGCTCAAGTGCTCATGGCGCTCGGCATCGGGCAAGGTGCGGATCACGGTATCGGCTTGGTTCAAGGTCAGACCGATCTCCTGGTACAGCGCCATCAGTTTTTGTGCGGTGGCTTGATCCATCCCGGCCTCTCAATTCTCGGCGGTACAAAAATGCGTGCTTTCCTGCTTGTCGCGCGCCTGCACGTTGACCAGCTTGCCCGCGCCGTCATACGCGACGTTGATGCTTTTTTCCTGCGGCATCACCACGTTCAGCATCAGGGAGCCGCCGCCATCCATCACCGTAAAGCCTTCGCTGACGGCCGTCTTCATGTCGAAAACGTCGTCGCCGATCTTGATCACGCCGTCGGCCACCTCGACGTCGACCTTGCGCCGCACCAGCAGGTTCTTGGTGTCGAGGCAGCCTATGCTCTGCTTCTTGCCGTTCAATAGCTTTGCCGCAGTCAGGAACAGCGCCTGATTGTTGAAGCTGCCAACGCCGCTGTTATTACTGCACATCAGGCCGATATCCCCGCTCGACAGGCTGATGGTGCTTTCCTTGCCAGCCGGACTGGACATCAGCGACAGCATGCCGGTCTTGCCATCGTCGATACCGAGCGTGCCCAGGGTGCTGTACTGACCCTTCTCGTCGCGCGAGCGCATCATCATGGCCATTTTCGCGGCATGAAAATCGAGCTGCATGTCGCCCGACGCGACCTTGCCGTCGGCGCCTATCGTGACCAGCGCATCCATCTTGCGCCCGTCCGGCATGCGCAGGCAGTTGCCGTTGTAGCTGCCGGCCAGCAAGGGCCCCAGCGCTTTCCAGTAATCGAGCTTGCGTTCGGGCGCGGGCTCGGCGGCGGGCGCTTCGGCTGCCTGCGCGTCCGCAGTGGCCTGCGCCTGCTTGCCCTCGTCGGCCGCAGCCGAATCCTCCTTCTTGCCGCAAGCGCCCAGCAGCAGGGTCAGGGTAATGGTGGACAACAAGGCGGTGCGACGGATCATGGAGTGCCTCCAGGGAAAGGGAACCGTACGCTAGCATGGGAATTATATTTTTCGCAAGAGCGATTCAATTGGAAATGAAACGGGCAAAAAAAAGCCCGCTGCGGGAGCGGGCTGAATCTATTTTCTTGGAGGAGAATAGAGGAGACAAATGAAGTATGCTGCATCGCGGCATATTATTCCAATTGTTTGTGGCAATGATAGAAATACGCCAGGACTATAACTGCCGCATGACCATGAAAAACGGGGCCGGTCCCCTGCGGTTCCGGCCCCGTTTGGCGATAGCGCCTTACTTTACTTTGCTGCCGCCACCGGCGTCGCCTTGGTATCGGCGCCATATGGCAGCACCTTGGCCGCCAGGCGGGTATCGGCCTTGATCAGCGCCACTTCGTCGGCCAGGATGCGCACGGTTTCGTTCAGCAGCACGTCTTTCGCGCTCTTGGCGGCCGATTCAGCGTCGAGTTCGGCGCTCAAGGCACGCTCGTCGCCCTGCAAGCCGTCATCGGTACGCAGGGCGCCCTTGACTGCGGCAATCTGCTTGGCGGTCTTGGCGGTGGCCTTCGCGCCTTTCAGGATGTCTTTCGGATCCTGGATCACCACCAGGTCGTCGGCCGGATTCGAAATCTGCGCGATCAGGCGTTTTTCACGGGCCTTGGCGCGCGCCTCCTGGGCGTCGCGCTCCTTGCGGCGCACGGTCTCGTTCAGCGACAGCTGGTTTTCCTTGCGCTGCTTGACGACCAGGGCGATGTCATCCTGCAGGTACTGGAAGTCCTTGTCCTTGGCCACGCGCGCTTCATGCTTTTTGTCCAGCAAGGGCACGATTTCCTTCAGGTCGCCGGTCGGCACATACGGCGCCGGTTTGATGGCCACCCATGGCAGGGCGTTGTCATAGCTCGATTCGCCGAAGTTTTCGGTGTCCGACATGGCCGGCAGCTTGATATCGGGCGTCACGCCACGCAACTGCGTGGTGCCTCCATTGATGCGGAAGAACTGCGCCACCGTCATCTTCAGCTCGCCCAAACGCGCTTTCTCGCTGCCGCCAAAACGGTCCAGGTTGATCAGGGTCTGCACAGTGCCCTTGCCGAAGCTGCCCTCGCCGATCACCAGGCCACGGCCGTAGTCCTGGATGGCGGCGGCGAAAATTTCCGAAGCCGAGGCCGAACCACGGTTGATCAGCACGCCCATCGGGCCATCCCAGGCCAGGCCGGCATTGGTGTCGCTTTCGATATCGACCTTGCCTTCGGCGCTGCGCTGCATTACCACCGGGCCCTTGTCGATGAACAGGCCGGTCAGTTCGACGGCTTCATTCAGGGAGCCGCCGCCATTGTTGCGCAAGTCGATCAGCACATTGTCGACCTTCTCCTTTTTCAGCTCGCCCAGCAAACGGGTCACGTCGCGCGTGGCGCTCTTGAAATCCTTGTCGCCACGGCGGCGCGCTTCGAAATCCTGATAGAAGGTCGGCAAGGCGATCACGCCGATGCGGCGCTTGACGCCGTTTTCACGCACTTCGATGATCGATTTCTTGGCCGCCTGCTCTTCCATGCTGATCTTCTTGCGCACCAGCGGCAAGATGGTGTGCTTGGCGTCCGGGCCGGCATCGGCCGGCAGGATGTCCAGGCGCACCACGGAATCCTTGGTGCCACGGATCAGCTGCACCACGTCGTCGATGCGCATGCCCAGCACTTCGGTGATGGGGCCGCTTTCGCCCTGCCCCACGCCGATGATGCGGTCGCCCACTTTCAGCTTGCCCGACAGGCCGGCCGGGCTGCCCGGCACCACTTCGCGCACCACCGTGTATTCGTCGCGCGTCTGCAGCACGGCGCCGATGCCTTCCAGCGACAAGCGCATGGCGATATCGAAGTTTTCCGAGGCGCGCGGGCCCAGGTAATTGGTATGCGGCTCGATCGACATGGCGTAGGCGTTCATGAAGATCTGGAACACGTCTTCATTGTTCAGCTTGCGCGAGCGTGTGGTGTAGCTTTCATAGCGCTTGTCGAGCGTCTCGCGGATGGCCTTGTCTTCCTTGCCGGCCAGTTTCAGGCGCAGCCAGTCGTTCTTGACGCGCTTGCGCCACAGGTCGCGCACTTCTTCTTCGTTTTTAGGCCAGGCGGCTTTTTCGCGGTCGAGCTGATAGCTTTCATCGGCCGAGAAATCGAATTTGGTCTTCAGCAGTTCGCGCGCATAGGCCATGCGGTCGTCGAAACGCTGCTGGTACAGATTGTAGATGGCGAATGGCGCCGTCAGGTCTTCGCCATTGATGGCATCGTCGAGTTTGGTGCGCAAGGGGGCGAAACGGTCGATATCGGCCTGCACGAAAAACAGCTTTTCGGCATCGAGCGACTTGAAATAGCGGTCGAAGGTTTTTTCCGACATCGCATCGTCGAGCGGGGTTGCCTTGTAGTGATAGCGCGACAGCACGCGCGAGGCCCACAGCGCGGCTTGCGTCTGCTGGGCCATGGGCTTCATGATGGGCGGAGGAGCGGCGCTCTTGTCGGTCTGGGCTGCGCCAGCGTGGGCTGACAGGGCAAGCGCCAGGGTGACCAGGATTAATTGCTTCTTCATCGGCTTCTCCGAAAATTGGTTAAATCATTTACTGGCGGCGCCGTTGATCGTTGATGCTTCGTCGATATTCGTCGATCGATCACGCGCCAGCCACTACGACAGTAAGGGGATATCACGACTGGTCTGCCTGTAATTCTACAGGATACACAGAGGCAGTCTCCGATGGAATATCAGTTTCTTCCCGGAAGCTTAAGCCCGCGTTAAACACGATGTCGGATTCATTACAAACTGAAACATTCGTAAGCGGATGTCGCCTGCCCAAAGACCAGTAGAGCGCGAAAAAACGGCATGGCAAGCTCGCCAATATTTATCACAAGTTATTGTATTCATTGACTTTTATCATTGCACAGAGAAACAAAATGTGCGCAACGTGATATCATCGCACCTTGTTCGCCGGCCTGTCCACACAGCCACCGGCCAGCCCCACCCCCTATTCAGCGCCACTTGTACCTGCGTTTCATCCGCTCGCCATTGCCTGCTTTTTCAAGCGGCAAGGCGCATTGCGCGTGCGCCGCGCGCAGCCATTTTGACTTTTTGAAACCACAATTTATGCAGAAATTTTCTTTTCATCCCCGTCACTGGAGTGTCGGCGGCAAGATCACCGTGTTTACGTTTGCACTGGTCAGCCTGATCCTGGCCAGCCTGACGACCCTGATGAGCATGCGCACCTCGCACGTCCTGGAACAGCGGGCGGAAGCGGCCGTCACCAGCGAGCTCGACAGCGTCATGACCACCACCGAAGTGTTCCATACGGCGATGGTGAATGAAGCGGCCAGCTTTGCGCGCCTGTTCGCGGCCGAGTTTCCCGGCCCGTTTGCGGTCGATGCCGGCAATATGGTCGCGGTCGCCGGCAAGGCCACGCCGCAATTGTCGAATGGCGACAAGGTACTCAACCTCGATACCGCCCTGGTCGACCGCTACACCACGCAAACCGGCGTGATCGCCACCATTTTTGCCGCCAACGGCGATGAATTCGTGCGCATCAGCACTTCGCTGAAAAAACAGGACGGCGAACGGGCCGTGGGCACCGAGCTCGACCACAGCCACCCCAGCTACGCGCCGCTGCGCGCCGGCCAGAGCTTCGTCGGCATGGCGACCCTGTTCGGCAAGCAATACATCACCCAATACGACCCCGTGCGCGATGCGGCCGGCAAGGTGGTGGGCGTGCTGTTCATCGGCCTCGACATCACGAAAAACCTGGCGATGCTGAAAGAAAAAATTCGCCAGTTCAAAATCGGCCAGACCGGCTACATCTATATCGTCGACACGGCGCCCGGTGCCAATTACGGCCAGCTGGTGCTGCATCCGAACAGCGAAGGCAAGAGCGCGCTCGACTTCAAGGCCAGCGACGGCCGCCTGTTTATCCAGGACATGATCAAGCAGAAGAACGGCGCCATGCGCTACACCTGGACCGCACCGGGCCAGACCGCCAGCACCGCGCGCGAAAAGCAGCTGTATTACCGTGAGTTCAAGGACTGGCGCTGGATCATCGCCGGCGGCACCTTCACCGATGAAATCACGCTCGAAGCGCGCCAGATGCGCAACCAGCTGGCCATCTCGGGCCTGATCGCCGTGCTGGTCTTTGCCGTGCTGCTGTACCTGCTGGTGCGCAAGCTTGTCTCGCGTCCGCTGGCACATGCCGAAGCGGCCGCAGAACAGATCGCCGGCGGCGACCTGACGGTGCACCTGGACACCACCAGCCAGGACGAAATCGGCCGCCTGCTGCGCGCCCTGAACCATATCAGCGACAACCTGTCGAAAGTGGTGGGCCAGGTGCGCGGCAGCGCCGGCCAGATCGCCACCGCTTCCGGTGAAATCGCCAGCGGCAACCTCGACTTGTCGAGCCGCACCGAACAGCAGGCCAGCTCGCTGGAAGAAACCGCCGCCTCGATGGAAGAACTGAGTTCGACCGTGCGCCAGAACGTCGAACACGTGCGGCAGGCCAGCAGCCTGGCGCGGACCTCGTCCGAACTGGCGGCCCAGGGCGGCGCAGCCGTGGCGCAAGTGACCAGCACCATGGAAGCAATCCGCAGTTCCTCGGGCAAGATCACCGACATCATCGGCGTGATCGACGGCATCGCCTTTCAAACCAATATCCTCGCCCTGAACGCGGCCGTGGAAGCGGCGCGCGCCGGCGAGCAGGGCCGTGGTTTTGCCGTGGTGGCGACCGAAGTGCGCAACCTGGCGCACCGGTCAAGCGCAGCGGCGAAAGAAATCAAGGACCTGATCCAGGCCTCGACCAGCACGGTCGACCTGGGCCACGCGCAAGTCAGCCAGGCCGGCGCCACCATCGACAAGGTGGTCGACAGCGTGCACAAGGTCAGCGCCCTAATGGCCGAAGTGGCGCAGGCGAGCGAAGAGCAGCGCAGCGGTATCGACCAGGTCAACCAGGCCATCGCCCAGATGGACCAGGTGACCCAGCAGAACGCGGCGCTGGTGGAAGAAGCGGCGGCCGCCGCCGATGCGCTGCAGGAACAGGCGCATGAAATGGAACGGGTGGTGGGCGTGTTCAAGCTGTAAGTACAAGCGTGGCCCGGCAGTGCTAAGATGAAACAACAGCCACCGCCGGGAGACCCCATGCACGACGACTACGTTCTGATTGCCCGCCTGATGATCCCCACCGACGCCCACGTCATCCGCGGCTGCCTGGCCGCCGCCGGCATCGACGTGCTGCTGGCGGACGACCAGCACATGCAGGCCGACATGCTGCTCGCCAATGCCATCGGCGGCGCCCGCGTGCTGGTGCGTGAACACGACGTCGCGCGCGCCAATGAAATCCTGGCGGCGTTCGAGCGCGGCGACCTGGCCTTGTCGGATGATGCCGATGTGGGCATGCCGGTCGCCGACTGATATCCGATCAACCGCAATCCTATAATCTACACTCAAAAAAATGGCAGCAGGCGGACCGGGCGATCACCCCTTGAAAGATATCCTTCATTTTGACATGCATGTTTTTGATGACGAATGTGACGCCATCATCAGGGAACTCTCAACCTATATGTCTGAAAATGACATGTACGACAGCATCGACTGGTTTTCGACGTTCAGCATGACTGCATCGCAACTGGATGAGTTCAAGGAAAAGCTTTCCCAGAAACTGGCGGCATTGAAAAATCGCGGAAGATAATTGAGAGAGTGTAGACAAAATCAACAACGAAGTTGTGGCATGCTATCTCAATGTGGAGGGAGCATGCCATGGCAACCAAACACTCACTCGGCAGCACTGAGCCGTCAAGCGGCGCCGGCGGCAGACCACCAGCGTTGAAGCCTGAGCATATCGCAGTTTTGCACGAAATCGTCATGGAGCGCGCTCAGGCCAGCTTGCAGGAAATCGCCGACGAGCTGCATCACCGCTGCGCTCTGCGCGTGTGCGCAGCAACGATTCGTCGAGCCCTACGCGCGTTAGGCATCGTACGGCTCAAGCCACTACGCCGTACGGGCGCGGTGCGCGCCGAGGGCGCCAAGCGGTATGGCTACACGGCAGCCCACAGGCGCGAGGCCATCTTGCCATACAGCACCAACCTGACAGATGCTGAATGGGAGCTCGTTGCTGACCTGTTCGAGCGTAC
>NZ_JAFCTQ010000055.1:0-31546 GCF_049896105.1 Janthinobacterium sp. PSPC3-1
TGAAACAACTTTGCGCCGATGATAGTGCTGCAACCAGTGTGAAAGTAGGTTATCGTCAGGCTTGTTATACGCAGTAAAAGAAAAACCCCGATCAGAAATGGTCGGGTTTTTTTTTCGTCTGGTGGTTTGTATTGTTAACCCCAAGCGAAGGGCTGGGGTCGGACGGGGATGCCGAGTTCCTGAGGGGCCGACCCCGGGTGTTCAAGGGTTTGGCTGAAACAACACCTTCACCAGCGAATCGGCCGTCGCCAGCAGCGCGGCCGGCGCATGGTAGATACGCTCCATCACCACGATTCCCCGCGTCAAGGTGGCCGCCAGGCGGGCTGCGTCGGCTGGTGGCAAGGTCAGGCGGGCACGCGCATCGGCCATCGCCAGGCGCGTCAACAGAATCTCTTCCAGTTCATCGAGCATGCCGCGCAAGGCGGTGCGCACCGGTTCATCCATGGCGGTTTCGTCGGTGGCGATTTTTGTCGTCAGGCAACCACGGGTGGACGTTTCCTGCGACGGTGCGACCGGCGGCACGGCCTCGGTCATGGTATTGATGGTGTACGCGAAAAAATCGTGCAGGGCGGTGGCCGGGTCGGCTGCCGCCAGTTGCAGGCGCGCCGCGTCGAGGAAGGTGCGCCGATAGCGTTCGAATACGCGCAAGAAAATGGCCTGCTTGTCGCCATAGGCGTTGTAGAGCGAGCCGCGCAGCACGCCCGTCGCCTGCGCCAGGTCCTGCATCGAGGTGGCGGCGTAGCCGCGTTCCCAGAAAACGCCGATGGCGCGATCGAGGGTCTGTTCTTCGTTGAATTGTTTTTTACCAGCCATATTGGAATTATGGGTATTCTTGACACCACTGTCAAGTTTGACTATTCTGTCAAACATGATCACTGACGAAAGACGTTCATGAGTGCAACATCCCCCATCGCCGACCAGGACAATACCGGCGCCAGCTTGCGCGCGATTGCCGCCGGCCTGTGCGCCAGCCTGGTCGGTATCGGCCTGGCCCGCTTTGCATATACGCCCCTGATCCCCTCGCTGATCGAAGCCCACTGGTTTTCGGTGGACGACGTGATTTACCTGGGCGCGGCCAATCTGCTCGGCTATCTGGCCGGCGCCTTGCTGGGCCGGCCGATGGCGCGGCGTCTCAGTGCGCATTTCATCCTGCGCGGCATGATGGTATTGGCCTCGCTGGCCTTTTTTGCCTGCGCGTTTCCTCTGTCGGTCAGCTGGTTTTTTATCTGGCGCTTTTTGTCGGGCCTGGCAGGCGGCAGCATCATGGTACTGGTCGCGTCGACCGTCTTGCCCCAGGTGCCGGTGCACCGCAGGGGGCTGGCGGGAGGGGCGATTTTTGTCGGCATCGGCTTCGGTGTCGCCGCCTCGGGCACCCTGGTGCCGCTGCTGATGCAACTGGGCCTGCGCGCCGCTTGGCTGGGATTGGGCAGCTTGTCGCTATTGCTGGCGATCATCAGCTGGACCTTCTGGCCGGCCACGCCGCCGACCGGCAAGCCGCTCCCCGCACAACATGGCGCCGCACAGCCGCCCGGCATGGCCCTGGCCCTGAATATCCTGTTCGTGCAATATGCCTTGATGGCCGTGGCCTTGGTGCCGATGATGGTGTTCCTGGTCGATTACGTGGCCCGTGGCTTGGGCTGGGGCGCGCATGAGGCGGCTGTTTTCTGGGTCATCTATGGACTGGGCGCGATTGCCGGCCCGATGCTGTATGGCGCGCTGGCCGACCGTATCGGCCCGGCCATGACCAGCCGCCTGGCACTGTTGCTGCAGGCGGTGGCGCTGGGTGTGATGATGGTATTGCAGCAACATGCGGTGCTGATGCTGGCGACCTTTGTCGTGGGAACTTTTCCTCCCGGCATCGTCCCCATCACCCTGGGCCGCTTGCATGAGCTGCTGCAGCATGACGCCGCCGCGCAAAATGCGGCCTGGAGCCGCGCCACCACCGTGTTTGCCCTGTTCCAGGCGCTGGCCGGCTATGGCTACTCCTGGATGTTTTCGCATAGCGGCGGCAATTACCATGTGTTGCTGGTCACGGCGGTCGGCGCGTTGGTGCTGGCCTTGCTGGCCGATGTGGCGCAAAAAATGCTGAGTGGAAAACGGGCGCCTGCTACACTTTGATTTTATCGATTTGAAAGCATGCCTTGTCCACTACTTTGGAACAATTGCGCGCCGGCCAGTTGGCCGGCGCGCAGCGTTTGAGCCTGTCCTGCGGCCTGACTTCGTTTCCGCCCGAGATCTATGATCTGGCCGATACCCTGGAAATCCTCGACCTGTCGGGTAACGCGCTGTCATCCCTGCCCGATGACCTGCCGCGCCTGCACAAGTTGCGTATCGTCTTTTGCTCCGATAACCTGTTCACATCTCTGCCGGTCGTGCTCGGTGCATGCCCTGAGCTGAGCATGATCGGTTTCAAGGCCAACCAGTTGCGCGAGATACCGGCTGCGGCGCTGCCGCCCAAGCTGCGCTGGCTGACCTTGACCGATAACGCCATCGACGTGTTGCCAGACGACATCGGCAATTGCACCCAGTTGCAAAAGCTGATGCTCGCTGGTAACCGCCTGACCTCCTTGCCGGCCTCGCTGGCGCGTTGCACGCGGCTGGAATTGCTGCGTATCTCCGCCAACCGCCTGCCGGCCTTGCCTGACTGGCTGCAGGAACTGCCGCGCCTGAGCTGGCTTGCCTGCGCCGGCAACCCGTTCAATGAGACGCGTGAAACGGCCGCCCTGGACGCCGCCGGCCTGGCGCATATAGCCTGGGAGCGCCTGCGGATCGGACGGCAGCTGGGCGAGGGCGCCTCGGGGGTGATTTCGCAGGCGACACTGGACGGCAAGCCGGTGGCCGTCAAGGTGTTCAAGGGCGCGATGACCAGCGATGGCTTGCCGCGCAGCGAAATGGCGGCCTGCGTCAGCGCCGGCGCGCATGCCGGCATGATCCCCATCCTCGGTACGGTAAGCGCTCACCCGCAAGGATCGCCGGGGCTGGTAATGCCGCTGATCGATCCGGCGTTTGTCAATCTGGCGGGACCGCCCAGCCTGGCATCCTGCACGCGCGACATGTACGACAGTGCCGTGCGTTTCAGCGAGCGGCAGGTGCTGGCGATTGCCCATGGCATCGCGTCGGCGGCGCAGCAACTGCATGCGCATGGCATTCTGCACGGCGACTTGTACGCGCACAATATCCTGCGCCACCCGGATGGACGTTGCCTGCTGGGCGACTTTGGCGGTGCCTCGCTGTTTGCTCCCGACGCGGCGATCGCGGCTGTACTGCAGGGTATCGAGGTGCGTGCCTTTGGCGTGCTGCTGGAGGAATTGCTGGATCGCTGCGATACGCCCTTGCCGGCGCTGCAGGCGTTGGCGAGTGCTTGCTTGCAGGAACAGCCCTTGCAGCGGCCCCGTTTCGCGCAACTGGAGCAGGCGCTGGCGGCAGTGCCGCTGGCATAAAAAATGGCGCAGCCCTCGCAGGCTGCGCCACTATTTTGAAGCCGAGCCTGGTCAGGCTGCGGTTTCTTTTTCCGGCAGGGCGATCTGGTTGTCGACGCTGAACTGATAGTCCTTGAAGACGTGTTCGGCCGACAGGATCTGGTATTCACCATTGTCGAGCTTGTGCGTGGTGTCCTTCAGGCGGTAGGTGTAATGGCCGCAGGTCCAGCAGTTGAAGTTGCGCATGTGCGTGCACAGGCAGGTCTTGTCCATCACCGACACGGTTTTCAGCTCGGGATGGGCCGCCACTTCGCGGTTGTACGAGTTGATGTAGGCGCAGTTGCCGGTCGCATCGAGCAAATAGCCGTACGATTCGCAGCCGGGACGGATGCCGGCGCCGATGGCCGGCGTGTTTTTCAGCATGCGCATCGGGTAGCCGGTCGGCGAGACGCCGTTGACGATGATGTCTTCTTCCGAGGCCTTGTAGTATTCCTGCTTGACCTTGTCCGGCAGGCCGCATTCGGTGGTGACGGTAAAGCGCGTGGCCACCTGCACGCCGGCCGCGCCCGCTTCGAGGAACGACACGGCATCGCTGCCCGTGAAAATGCCGCCAGCCGCGATCAGCGGAATGTCGAGCTGTTCCGCTTTCAGGTAGGCCAGCAATTCCGCCGTAATCGTGTGCAGGTCGTAATTGGCCCAGTCCATGCCGAACCCCAGGTGGCCGCCGGCCAGCGGGCCTTCGACGATGACGAAGTCGGGCAGGCGGTTCAGCTTGGCGTTCTTGCGCAGGAAAATCTGCAAGGCGCGCACCGACGAGACAATGATGCCCAGCTTGGCATCGCGGAAACGCGGGTGGTCGGCCATCAGCGCGAAGGAACCGAAGTGCAGGCCGGCCGACAGGGTGATGCCGTCGATGCCGGCGTCGAGCGCCGCGTTCAGGCGCACGCGCAAGGTTTCACGCGGGCCGTTCATGGTCAGCTTTTCCATGCAGTTGACGAAAATCAGGCCATCGCCTTTTTTCGCTTCCATGGTGGCGCCGATATGGCGGCGCTGCGCGTCGGCCAGGCGGCCCAGGTCGAACTGCACCACGGCCTTGTCGCTGTTATTGATATTGAATTTGTAGAGTTTCGTCTTGTCCTTGACGAAGGTGGTGTCGAAACGGCGATCCGACACGTCTTCCACCATGGCATCGGAGATATGGCCGATACCACCGAGCCGGGCCGCTTCCAGCGCCAGCTCCGACGTGGAAATATCCACGCCCATGCCGCCGATCATGATGGGCACATACTCTTTTTCGCCAAATCGCAGGCGGAAATCATCAACACGTTTCATTGCTATCCTTAGACTACCGTCGTTATTACTGTGCGCAAGCCCAATTCTACCCCAAGCGGGAAAGCGCTTCGGCGCGCGCACTTTGTTTAGGCGACGCGGCAACAGGGCCGCAAACGCAGGCCGGGCCGCGTTTAGTCGCGGAAATTATTAAATTCCAGCGGCATGTCCGGCACATCCTTGCGCAGCATGGCCATCGCCGCTTGCAGGTCGTCGCGCTTGGCGCCCGTGACGCGCACGGCTTCGCCCTGGATGCTCGCTTGCACTTTCATCTTGCTATCCTTGATGACGCGCACGATTTTTTTCGCATCATCCGTTTCGATGCCGTTCTTGATCTTGATGATCTGCTTGACCTTGTCGCCGCCGATCTTCTTGATGTCGCCCTCGTCGAGGAAACGGACATCGACCTTGCGCTTGGTCAGTTTGTTGGTCAGCACGTCGCGTACCTGGCTGAGCTGGAAATCGGAATCCGCAAACGCGGTCAGTTCATTTTCCTTGTGCTCGACGCGCGCGTCGCTGCCCTTGAAGTCGAAACGGGTCGAAATTTCCTTGTTGGCTTGTTCGACCGCGTTTTTCACTTCGATCATATCGGCTTCGGAAACTACATCAAATGACGGCATGGTCAGTCCTTTCGTGTTTGGAGCGGTGCGCGCCTGGCGCGCCGGGTGCCTGCTGTTGCAAGTGGCGTGGCCCTGTTAAAGATGCGACATTTTAACGGACAACGGCCTGCCTGCCCTTGTCTTGCGCTGGTTTTTTGTCGCATTCACTCTATAATCGAGCAAAATAAACGGTATCCCATGTCTCCAGAGCTCACCATCGAACACAATTATCCCCTGCAAGCGCTCAATACCTTCGGCATTACGGCCCAGGCCGCCGCCTATGTGCGCATCACTTCCACCTTGCAATTGCAAGCGGCCCTGCAAGATCCTGCGCTGGCCGGCATGCCGCGCCTGGTGCTGGGCGGCGGCAGCAATATCGTGCTGACCGGCGACTTTCCCGGCGCCGTGCTGCACATGGCGACGCGCGGCATGCGCCTGGCGCAAGCATCGTTCGACACCATTTTAGTCACGGCGGCGGCCGGCGAAAACTGGCACGCTTTCGTGCAGTGGACCCTGGCGCAGGGCGTGGGCGGGCTGGAAAACCTGTCGCTGATCCCGGGTACCGTGGGCGCGGCGCCGATCCAGAATATCGGCGCCTATGGCGTGGAAATCAAGGAGGTTCTCCACAGCGTCAGCGTGATGCACGCAGGCAGCGGCATCGTGTTCGACATGGACCGCGAGGCCTGCCGCTTCGGCTACCGCGACAGCATCTTCAAGCATGCCGACGGCGCTGAACTGATCGTGCTGGAAGTCACGTTCGCCCTGCCGGCGCAGTGGCAGCCGAATCTGCGCTATGCGGAACTGGCACAGGCCGTGGCGGAACAGCAACTGGCAAACCCAACGGCGCAGCAGGTGGCCGATACGGTGATCGCGATCCGCCGGCGCAAGCTGCCGGACCCGGCCGTGATCGGCAATGCCGGCAGTTTCTTCAAGAATCCGGTGGTGTCCAGAGAGCATTGCGCACAGTTGCTGGAACGCTATCCGGCGCTGGTGCACCATGCGCAGCCGGACGGCACCGAAAAGCTGGCGGCGGGCTGGCTGATCGATCAGTGCGGCTGGAAGGGGAAAAACCTGGGGCCCGCGGGAGTGTATCCCAGGCAGGCGCTGGTCCTGGTCAATAACGGCGGCGCTCGTGGCGCGGACATTACCGGGTTGGCCGAGGCGATCCGCAAGGATGTCGAGGCGAAGTATGGGGTAGTGCTGTCGCCGGAGCCGGTGTTCGTCTAATCAACCAAAATGGCAGACGTAGTCGACGGTCTCTAAAGTTTCAATATCGAAATAGCTGTTGCCCGGGATGCTGAATTGCTGGCCCGCGCCATAGCTGGTCCAGTCGCTGGCGTCGGCCAGGCGTACCTTGCACAGGCCGCCGACAATTTCCATGATTTCCGGCGCGCCCGTGTTGAAGCGCAGCGAGGACGCGAAAATCACGCCCACGCTTTTCTTGGTGCCATCGGCGAAGATGACATTGTGCGAGATGCACTTGCCATCAAAATAGATGTTCGATTTCTTGACGACGCTGACATTGTCCAGTTGTGCGCTGTTGCTCATGCTTGTGCTTGCCTTCTCGGTGGTTGAAAAATCGCGGTTAACAATCAGGTGGTGGTGTCTTCGGCCTTCAGCACGCTGTTGCGCCCGCTGCGCTTGACGGCGTACAGTGCCTGGTCGGCACGGTTGATCAGTTGCTCGACGGTCGACTGTGGCGACGGCACCACGCTGGCCACGCCGATCGACACCGTGACGATGCCCAGCGCGGCGACCGGATGCTCGATCTGCAGGCTTTCCAGGTGGCGCCGGCACGCTTCGGCGATCAGCATGGCGCCCTCGACGTCCGTTTCCGGCAGCACCAGCGCGAATTCCTCGCCGCCGTAGCGGGCCGCCAGGTCGGCCGGGCGCTTCAGGTGTTCGGTCAGCACGGCCGCCACTTTTTTCAGGCACAGGTCGCCCGCCAGGTGGCCGAACTGGTCGTTATAGGATTTGAACAGGTCGATATCGCAGAACAGCAGGCTCAGCGGCGCCTTGTCGCGCTGGCCCCGCTGCCATTCGATCTGCAGGGTTTCATCGAAGCGGCGGCGGTTGGCGATGCCCGTCAGGCCGTCCAGGGCCGCCAGTTTCTGCAGCTCAATATTGGCTTCGGCCAGGTTTTTCTGGCTTTCGCGCAGGAAGCGGAAGGCCTGGTCGCGCTGCAGGCGGCTGATATGGGCGTTCGAATGGTAGCGTATGCGCGCCAGCAATTCCAGCTTGTCGGGCAGCTTGACGACATAATCGTTGGCGCCCACGGCAAAGCTGTAGGCCTTCAGTTTCGGATCATCCCTGGCCGACAGCACGATCACCGGCACGTGCGCCAGCGCCTCGTGTTCGCGGTACTGCTTGATCAGCGCGAAACCGTCGGTTCCCGGCAGCACCAGGTCTTGCAGGATCACCGTCGGCTGCATGCGCACGGCCGTCTCCAGCGCCAGTTCGGCATCGGTCACGTAATGAAACTCGATATCCTGCTGGTCGCCCATCATGCGCCGGATCGCTTCCGCGATGATCAATTGATCGTCCACCAGCAGGACGCTGACCTTGAATTCTGTCAGGGCGGTATCGGGAGGCAGGAAGCGGGATGAAAATTCAGGCATTGCAGTCTTTTCAAAGGTTGGGGAAGGGCGATTACCCATGATGGAGTTTGGCGCCCAGTCGATTGCGCAAGCTTGCGCCTATCTTGTCGAGCGGCAGGATCTGCTGCGCCGCATCGAGTTCGGCCGCCGCGCGCGGCATGCCGTAGACCGCACTGCTGGCCTGGTCCTGCGCGATGGTCGTCTTGCCGGCGAGACGCATGGCCAGCAAGCCATCGCCACCATCGCGGCCCATGCCCGTCAGCAAGATGCCGACCGCATCGCCACGCCAGTGCCGCGCCACGCAATGAAAAAACACATCGACCGAAGGCCGGTAGACATAGTCGCGTGGTGCTGCATCGTAACGCAAACGATAATTTTGATCCAGCAACAGGTGATCATTGGTCTTGGCGACCAGCACCGTGCCGGCCACCAGTTCGTCGCCTTCGCCGATCACGCGCACCGGCATGCTCAGCTGGTCGTCCAGCCATTTGGCGAAATGCGAGGCAAACGTTTCGTCGATATGCTGCACCACCACGATGGCGCAGCCGGGCGGCGGCGTCCAATCCGACAGCACCCTGGCCACGGCCGACGGGCCGCCGGTCGACGCGCCGATCGCCACCAGGGTCTGCACCTGGCCATCGCCGCGCTCGCCAACCGGGTTCTGGCGTGGCGGTGGCGCGGTGTCACCGCTGTGGCGTATCAGCTTGCCGATGGTCTTGATCTTGGCCAGCAATTCGCTGTCGCCGCCCACCTTGCCCTGCAGCACAGGGGTGGCGGTGACGTCGAGCGCGCCGGCGCCCAGCGCGCGGAACACGTGGTTGACATTGTCCTGCGGGCGGCCGGTCACCACCAGGATGGCGCACGGGCTTTGCTCCATGATCTGGCGCGTCGCTTCCACGCCGTCCATTTCCGGCATGTTCAGGTCCATCAGGATCAGGTCGGGCCGGTTGCCCTCGCACATGCGGACCGCTTCGAGGCCGGTGCGGGCGATCCACAGCACCTGGTGTTCCTGTGTGCTGGCGACCACGCGCCGCAGCGCCTCGGCCGCCATCGCCACGTCATTGACGATGGCTATTTTCATGTGTTCGATCTCATAAGCGGGCGTCTCCTATCAGGTCGGCCACCGCGTCGAGCAGGGTCTCGTCGTGGAAGCTGCCCTTGGTCAGGTAATAATCGGCGCCGGCGGACAGGCCGCGCGCGCGGTCCTCCGGGCGGTCCTTGTATGACACGATCATCACCGGCAGTTTGTGCAGGTGCAAATCCTTCTTGACCAGCGAGACCAGTTCGATGCCGTCCATGCGCGGCATGTCGACGTCGGTGATCACCAGGTCGTATTCGCCGCTGCGCACCATGTTCCAGCCGTCGATGCCGTCGATCGCCACGTCGACCGCGAAGCCGCGCCCCAACAGCAGCTTGCGTTCCATTTCGCGCACCGTCAGCGAATCGTCGACCACCAGGATGCGCTTGGCGCGCCGCTGCTGCACCGGGCCGCCCTGCGCCAGCTGGTGCAGGCCGCCTTCGTGCAGCAGCTTGTCGATCGACAGCAGCAGGTCGGGCACGTCGAGGATCAGCACCGGTTCGCCGTCATCGAGCAGGGCGGCGGCGGAAATGTCGCGCATCTTGCCGAAGATCGGATCGATCGCCTGCACCGCCAGGCTCTGCTCGCCGCGTATCGCCCCCACCACCATCGCATAGCTTTGCTTGCCGCGGCCGATCACCACCACCGGCAGGTCGTCGCCGTTGGTGTCGGCCTCGCCCAGTTCGAGTACCTGGGCCGCCGACACCAGCCCCAGGTGCTCGCCCTTGAGCTCGAAAAACTGCTTGTTTTCCAGCGTGTGGATGGCCGTTTGCGGCACCCGCACCACGCTTTCCACCTTGACGATGGGAATCGCGTAAGCCTGGCCCTGGATTTCGATCACCAGCGCGCGCACGATCGATTGCGTCAGCGGCAGGGTGATCAGGGCGCGAAAGCCGCGGCCCGGCTCCGATTCCAGGCGCACCGTGCCGTTTTGCTGGCGGATGGTTTCATGCACGATGTCCAGGCCCACGCCGCGTCCCGACAATTCATTCGCCTTCTCTTTCAGGCTGAAGGCGGGCAGGAACAGGAATTCCAGCAACTCTCCGGTCGACAGCGCCGCCGCCATGGCCGGGCTGGCCATCTTGCGGGTGATCACCGACTGGCGGATTTTTTCCAGGTCGACGCCGCGCCCGTCGTCGCTGATCTCGATGCTCAGCATGCCGGCGCGGTGGCGCGCCTCCATGCGGATGGTGCCCAGCGCCGGTTTGCCCGCATCGATGCGTTCGTACGGGCCTTCCATGCCATGGTCGATGGCGTTGCGCAGCATGTGATTCAGCGGACTTTCGATCTTCGCCAGGATATCGCGGTCGACCAGGGTGTCTTCGCCCTCGATCTCGAGCTGCACTTCCTTGCCCAGGCCGCGCGCCAGGTCGCGCACCATGCGCGGAAAGGCGTGGATGCCGTCGCGGAAAGGGCGCATGCGCAGCGCCAGCACTTCGTCGACCATGCCTTGCGAGACGGCCAGCAGGCGCCGCTCGTAGTTCTCGATGTCGGCGATATGCTCCAGCACGAACTGCTTGAGCGGCTGGGTCTTTTGCAGCGCCAGCAAGGATTTTTCCATCAGGCCGGCGTCGCCCGAGCGGGCGATCGCCTCGTGCAACTGCTCGATGGCGGATACCAGGCTGCTCTGGTTGCGCTTGAAGCGCTGCAGCGCGCCGATAAACGGATGCATCTGGTGCGCATTGATGCGCGATTCGCTGGCCAGCGACAGCAATCGGTCGAAGTTCTGCGCCGGCGCCTTGGCGCCGGGGGCGGCGCTGGCGCGCGGCGCAGTGGCAATGGCCGGCGCCTCCGCCGGCGTTTCACGCGGCGGGGCCGAGCCGAGCAGGGCGGCCATCTCGCTGGCCAGCGCCGCCTGGATATCGTCGGGCAGGCCGGACAGCGAAGGGGCCGCCGGCGCCGGCATCCTGGGTGCGGACGGCGCGGAGGGCAGCGGCGGCAGGGCCGGCAATTCCGGCAGCTCGGCGATGCCGGCAATCGCCTTCAGCGTCTGGTCGATCTGCGCCGCATTGGTGGCCAGCCACGCTTCGGCGCCGGCGTCGTCCAGGCGCGACAGCTGCACGATCAGGTCCACGCCGGACAGCAGCACGTCGACCCGTTCCGGCGTCAGTTTCAACTGGCCATGCTGGGCGGCGACAAAGCTGTCCTCCATGCCGTGCGCCAGCTGCACCACCACCTGCAGGCCGACGATGGCGGCCGCGCCCTTGATCGAATGCGCCGCGCGCATCATCGGTTCGATGGCGGCGGCGTCGCCCGCGTGGCGCTCCACGGTCAGCAGACCGTCGGTGAGGATTTGCGTCTGGCTGTCCGCCTCCATGCGGAACAGGTCCAGCATGGAAAAGGCGCTCAGGTCGCCGTGCTGGTCCTGGCTCATCGTAATAGTCTCGCAAGTTGGAAGCCGATCAGCGCCGTGTCCAGGCAGCCGATGCGCATCTCGTTTTCGGTGATCACGCCCAGCAGAAAGCGCGACAGGCCCTTGTTGATGGTGGCGGCCGGCGTTTGCAGCGCGCTGCCGGCGTAGCGCACGATGCCGTGCAAGTCGGCCACCGGCAGCGCGAACGACTGGTCCTCCCAGCGCATCAGCAGCAGGCGCGCAAACGTGTGGCGGCCCTTGGCCGCCGGCGCGCCCTGTTCATCGATGCCCAGCAGGCTGGCCAGCGACATGCAGGGATACAGCTTGCCGCCGATATTGACGATGCCGAGCAAGCCGCGTCCGCTGCGGTGCGGCAGCACGTGCGGCGTGGCTTGCGGCGCGACCGAATCGAAGATGCGCGTGGGCAGCGCCAGCCATTCGCGGCCGATGCGAAACACCAGCACCGAACTGTCCCTGGCGTCGCCCTCGGCCTGGCGCGCGCGGAAATGGCCGGCCCAGTCCTGGCGGTATTGCGCGTCGACCGGGCGCTGCAGGTTGCGCTGGGCGGCGTCGGCATACACCTCGCAGTTGCGGCAATGGATATTGGCCGGCAGCTTGTCGCAGCTCTGGTCGCCGACCACGCCGATCTGGTTCCAGCAATCGCTGATGGCGTCGCGCAGCGCGGTCGCGGGAGTGCTGATCACGGGAGGGCTGGTCATGGTCGTGTCTTCCGCATGTTAGTGGCTCGCGCTGGCCTGGCGGCGCTGGTAGATGCGCGCCGCGCGCGACTTGAGCGTGGTGGCGGCCGTGTGGTTGCCATTGCGCTCGGCCAGCAGCGCCAAATGGCACAGCGCTTCGTAATGGTCGGGCTGCAGGTAGATGCAGCGGCGCCAGTAGTCGTCGGCCAGGTCCATCTTGCCGGCCAGTTCGTTGATCAGGCCCAGCAGATAATACGCCTCGGCCGCCTCGGGCGCGCGCGCCAGGTGCGCATGGCATTTATCTCCGGCTTCGCGCAGCAGGCCGCGGTCGGCCAGGCTGCGCGCCTCGGCCAGCAGATCGGCCGCCGGCGCGGCAACGGGCGCCGCTGCGGACGCCGGGCGAGGATGCGCAGGCACGGCACGGGCTGGCGCGGGAGTGGCGGGCGGCAAGGGCGGCACGCTGCGCAGCACCGGTTTTTTTACCACCGGCAGCGGCGCCGGCGCCGCTGCCGGATTGACGGCCGCAGGCTTGCCATCGTCCTTTTTCAGCGCAAACGCCTGGCGGTACTGCAGCGGCGCAAAGCCGTTCTGGCAGAACGACGGTACTTCGGCATAGCCGGCCAGCAGCATGCCGTCGTCGGTCAGCAGCGCCGACAGCTTGGCGATCGCCGCACGCGTGGTGGGCTTGTCGAAATAGATCAGCAGGTTGCGGCAAAAGATCACGTCGTAGTGCTTGTCCAGTGCCTCGGTATCGAACTGCAGCAGATTGCCCTGCCTGAACGTCACTTGGGTGCGCAGCGCGTCGATCAGGCGGTAGGCGTCGTCGGCCACATGCGTGAAATAGCGCTCGCGAAAGGCCACGTCCTGGGCGCGAAAGGCGTTGCGGCCATACACGCCGGCCTGCGCGCGTTCGATGCAGGCCGGGCTCAGGTCATAGGCGTCGATGCTGAAGGCCTGCTTCGGCAGGTTGGCGTCGCGCAGCGCCATCGCCATCGAATACGGCTCCTCGCCGCCGGCGCACGGAATCGAGGCGATGCGCGTGATGCGGCGGCGCGACCAGCGCTCGCGCACCAGGTCGACGGTGGCGTAAAACGCCTGCGGATCGCGGAACAGCCATGATTCGGGCACCACCACCAGTTCCACCAGCTGCGTCATTTCCTCGGCCGTGATAGTGGCCAGGTAAGCGTCGCTGTCGTCCTGGCCGGTGCGTTCCATGCGCTGGCGCACGGCCCGCTCCGCCATCGATTTCGAGACGGTCAGGCCGGTGGCGCGGCGCAGCAGCGTTTGTGCAGGCGTCATGAGGCGCCGCCTGGCTGGAACAGCAGCGCGCGCACTTCGGCCGGCAACAGGTGTTCGAGTTCGATCAGCTGCAGCATGCCATCGGCGTCGCTGGCCACCTGGCCCAGGAACGGTGCGGTGGCCACGCCACTGTCGCCCAGCTGTTCCTGATGGACATCGGCGATGCCGCGCACGCGCGAGGCCATCAGCCCCAGCGCGTGGCTTTTGCCATCGGGCGCGCGGTAGTCGACGACCACGATGCGGGTGTCGAATTGCAAGGGAGCCGGCGCCAGGCCGGCCAGGCGCGACAGGTCGATCACCGGCACCGGAGTGCCATGCAGGTCCATCAGCCCGGCCACGTAATCGGGCGTGAGCGGCAGCTGCTTGAGTTCCAGCAGCGGCAGTACGCGCACGATGGCCGTCAGGCGCAAGCCGTAGCGGTCATCTCCGATGTGAAACACCAGCACTTTCATGGCTTAGACGGCGACGGCAAAGTTCGACACGCTCGACTGCAGGTCGCCCGCCGCATATTGCAGCTGGTGCACCGCTTCGCTGGTCGCTTTCAGGGACTCCACCGTCTGCTGGGTGGCGTCGTTCAGCTGCATCATGGTGTCGGAAATCTGCGAGGCGCCGATCGCCTGCGACTGCATGCCCTGCAGCACGGCGTCGAACTGCGGCGCGAGTTTTTGCACCTGGTCCATCACGCCCGACAGCTGGTCGGTGACCTGGCGCACTTCGCCCACGCTGCGGCGTATCTCTTCCGAAAACTTGTCCATGCCCATCACGCTGGCCGACACGGCCGACTGCATTTCCTTGAGCATCTGTTCGATATCCCAGGTCGACACCGAGGTCTGGTCGGCCAGGCGGCGGATCTCGGTGGCGACCACCGAGAAGCCGCGGCCCGCTTCGCCCGCTTTTTCCGCCTCGATGGCGGCGTTCAGCGACAAGATATTCGTCTGGTCGGCCACCTTGGTAATGGTGATCAGCACGCTGTTGATATTGCTGGCTTTTTCCGACAGGGCGGCCAGCTTGGCATTGATGGAATCGGTGGCCGAGACCATGTGCTGCATGGTCGAGTCCATGCGCTTGAGGTTGTTCTGCGCTTCGGCGGTGGCGTTGGTCGTGTAGTCGGCCACGGCGGTGGCGTCTTCCATGGTTTTCAGCAACTGGCTGGTATTGGCCGAGATTTCCTTGGTGGTGCTGAGGATCTCGACGCTGGTTTGCGCCTGCTCGATGCCGGTCGCTTCCTGCTGGCGCGCCGAGGCGGCGATTTCGGTGGCCGAGGTGGTCACCTGGATGCCGGCCTTCTGCACATTGTTGAGCAGGCTGCGCAGGTTTTCGAACATCTTCGCCAGGCCGTTGCCCAGCTGGCCGATGGCGTCGCTGCCGGTGATGCTGACCTTGCCCGTCAGGTCGCCCGAGGCCGCTTTCGACACCACTTCCAGCAGCGAATCGACCTTGGCGCGCAAGCTGTTGGTGGCGGCCAGCTCATTGGCCTGGTTGTCCTGGATGGTTTGCGCCATGCGGTTGAATTCTTCCGTCACCTGGCCCAGCTCGTCGCGCGACAGGATCACGGCGCGCGCGCTCTGCTCGCCGCCGGCGATGCGGCCGACCGCGTCGGTCAGGTTGTTCAGCGGCCCCAGGATGGCGCGGCCCAGCAGGTAGGCGATGCCCAGCGCCAGCACGATGCACAGCAGGCCGCCCAGCGCCAGGGTCAGCATCATGGTTTCCTGCAGCCGTGCCGAGGTGGCGGTGCGCTCGGCCAGCAGCGTGGTTTCGTTGGCGGCCGCCTCGTCGAGCAGCTTGTTGGCCTGCACCACGGCCGGGTAGCCATTGGCCGGCATGCTGCGCGCCACGGTTTCGGTGGCGCCCGGCGCATTGCCCAGCGCGCGGCGTTTCTCGATTTGCGGGTTGATCCAGTCCTTGACCCAGGTGGTGGTCAATTGGTCAATCTTGCGAAAACGCTCAGCCTGCGGCTTGTTGTCGACCGTCATGGCGATCGCTTTTTGCGTATGCTGGGTCAGCACGGCCATCTCGTCGGTTTCCGGATTGAGCGAGGCTTCATTGCCGGTCAGTATGTAGCCGCGCGCCTCGACCTGGATCTGCAGGATGGAATTGTGGATCTTGTTGATCTCGCTGAGCACCTCCATCGTGTGGCGGTCCCACTGATTCGCTTCGGACAAGCGCGAAAAACTGTTATAGGCCACGGCCAGCAGGATCAGGATGATCGCCACGATGGAGCCGAAGCCCAGGTACAGTTTATTCTTGATGCTCAGGTCTTTGAACATGGGGGCTCCGGTTCGATAAGGTCAGCTTGCTTGTACTTCATTGCATTCCAGCATTTTGCCACGCGGGCGCACACAATGGGGCGTTCTGGCATGCCTGCGTGGCGGCAACTGGCAGGGAATTGACTGCCGAGTGCGTTCCAGATACAAAAAAACCGCCCGAAGGCGGTTTTGGCGAGCGAAACAGGCCCGGATTACTTCTGGCCGCGCTTTTCTTTCGCGATGGCGGCGATGCGCATGCGCAAGGCGTTCAGCTTGATGAAGCCGCCCGCGTCGGCCTGGTTGTAGGCGCCGCCGTCTTCGTCGAAGGTGGCGATATTCATGTCGAACAGCGAGTCGGTCTTCGAATCGCGCGAGACGACAATCACATTGCCCTTGTACAGCTTGATGCGTACCCAGCCGTTGACGGTCTGCTGCGTATGGTCGATCAGGGTCTGCAGCGCGACGCGCTCGGGCGCCCACCAGTAGCCGTTGTAGATCATCGACGCGTAGCGCGGCATCAGGTCGTCTTTCAGGTGGGCCACTTCGCGGTCCAGGGTGATCGATTCGATGGCGCGGTGGGCTTTGAGCATGATGGTGCCGCCCGGGGTTTCGTAGCAGCCGCGCGACTTCATGCCGACGTAGCGGTTTTCCACCAGGTCCAGGCGTCCCACGCCATGCTTGCCGCCAACCTTGTTCAGTTCGGCCAGCACGGTGGCCGGCGACATGCGCACGCCGTTGATGGCGACGATGTCGCCCTGCTCGTATTCGATGTCCAGGTATTCCGCTTCGTCCGGGGCGTTTTCCGGGCTGACGGTCCAGCGCCACATGGTTTCTTCGGCTTCGGCGCTCGGGTTTTCCAGGTGGCGGCCTTCAAAGCTGATGTGCAGCAAGTTGGCGTCCATCGAGTACGGCGCGCCGCCGTTCTTATGCTTCATGTCGATCTCGATGCCGGCCTCTTCCGCGTATTTCAGCAGTTTTTCGCGCGACAGCAGGTCCCATTCACGCCATGGGGCAATGATCTTCACGCCCGGTTTCAGCGCGTAGGCGCCCAGTTCGAAACGCACCTGGTCGTTGCCCTTGCCGGTGGCGCCGTGCGAGATGGCGTCGGCGCCGGTGGCGTTGGCGATTTCGATCAGGCGCTTGGCGATCAATGGACGGGCGATCGAGGTGCCCAGCAGGTATTCGCCTTCGTAGACGGTATTGGCGCGGAACATCGGGAACACGAAATCGCGCACGAATTCTTCGCGCACGTCTTCGATATGGATGTTTTCCGGCTTGATGCCGAATTTGATCGCCTTGGCGCGTGCCGGTTCCAGCTCTTCGCCCTGGCCCAGGTCGGCCGTGAAGGTGACGATTTCGCACTGGTAGTTATCTTGCAGCCATTTCAGGATGACGGAGGTGTCGAGTCCGCCGGAATAGGCCAGGACCACTTTTTTAATGTCGCTCATAATGCTTCCAGTTGTCGTTGAGGTGTTTGTTTCGGTACTGCTGTTTTATGCGATTTTGCCCAGCAACAGATATTCGATCAGCGCTTTTTGCACGTGCAGGCGGTTTTCCGCCTCGTCCCACACCACCGATTGCGGGCCGTCGATCACTTCGGCGGCCACTTCCTCGCCACGGTGGGCGGGCAGGCAGTGCATGAACAGCGCGTCGGGCGCGGCGCGGGCCATCTTGGCGCCGTCGACGATCCAGCCGTCGAAGGCGGCGATCCGGGCCGCGTTTTCCGCTTCGTAGCCCATGCTGGTCCACACGTCGGTGTTGACCAGGTGTGCGCCTTCGCAGGCGTCGGACGGGTTGTCAAAGAACGTGTAGCGTTCCGTTTTGACTTGCGCCAGGTCGATGTCATAGCCTTTTGGGGTCGACACGTTGACGTGGAAACCGAACACTTCGGCCGCCTGCAGCCAGGAGTACAGCATGTTGTTGGCGTCGCCGATCCAGGCGACCACCTTGCCGGTGATCGAGCCGCGGTGTTCGATATAGGTGAAGATGTCGGCGAATACCTGGCAAGGGTGGTGTTCATTGGTCAGGCCATTGATCACCGGCACGCGCGAATTGGCGGCGAAACGCTCGATGATTTCCTGGCCGAAGGTGCGCACCATGATGATGTCGCACATGCGCGACATGACTTGGCCGGCGTCTTCCACCGGTTCGCCGCGGCCCAGCTGCGAGTCGCGCGTGTTGAGGTAGATGGCGGCGCCGCCCAGCTGATGCATGCCGGCCTCGAACGAGAGGCGGGTGCGGGTCGAGTTCTTCTCGAACACCATCACCAGGGTGCGGTCGATCAGGGGGTGGTAGATCTCGTAGTTCTTGAACTTGCGTTTGATCAGGTGGGCGCGTTCGATCACATAGTCGTACTCTTCCAATGTGAAATCGGAGAACTGGAGGTAGTGCTTGATCGGTTTTTTTGTCGACATAAATGACCACTAGAAGATGCGCAGGCCGCCGGCGGCGTGCCTTTCCCGCCGGCCTGCCTCCGTGTCGATGACACTGTACGGAGGGCGCTGCTGCCCGGCGCGCTGCTGTGTGCGGTTTGCCATGTTGTAAATAATGCAATGGCGGCTACGTCAGCCGTTCAATTATAAGGGTTTTGCTTTTAGATTGGAAAGACCGGCCACGCCACGCTCGGCGGGCCACGCTGGCCGCGCCACGCCGGCCTTCAATAGATGGCCGGCGGCGTGGCGCCATCGAATTGCGGCGCCACCAGTGGCAGGTCGAGGGTAAAACGGCTGCCGGCGGGGCTGCTGGCCACCTGGATCGTGCCGCCCAGCAAGGCCGTGACGATGTTGTAACTGATCGACAAGCCCAGTCCGCTGCCGCCCTGGCCCAGCCTGGTGGTAAAGAAAGGGTCGAAGATGCGCGACAGATGCTGCTCGGCGATGCCGCCGCCGTTGTCCTCGAACACGATACGCACCCGTGTCTCGCTGGCGCTGGCCTGCAGGCGCATCAGGCCGCCGCCAGGCTGGCTGCCGGGTTCGCCAAACGCATGCACCAGGGCGTTGTTGATCAGATTGGTGATCACCTGGCCCAGCGGGCCCGGATAGCTGTCCATGCCGATGCCGAATGCGATCTCGGTGTCGATCCGGTGGCCTGAACTGCGGATGCGGTTCATCACGGTGGCGATGATTTCATGGCTGACCTGCAGCAAGTCGAACGGGCGGCGCTGCTCGGTGGTGCGGTCGACGGCCACCTGCTTGAAGCTGTTGACCAGGTCGGCCGCGCTGTGCAGGCCCCGCATCACCAGCGCGGACGCCTTGCCGGCGTCGTCGATATAGGCGGCCAGGTCCGAGCGGCGCAGGCCGGGGCCGTTCATCAGGCGCGCCACGTCGTCCGTCTTTTGCTGCATGGTGCTGGCGATCAGCAGGCTGTTGCCGATCGGCGTGTTCAGTTCATGCGCCACGCCCGCCATCAGCGCGCCCAGGGCCGCCAGTTTTTCCTGCGACACCAGTTGCGCCTGCGCATCCTGCAGCTGGCGATAGGCATTGGCGTTGTCGAGCGCAATCGCGCCATACGCGCACAGGGTGCGAAAGATCAGCCGTTCGCGCTCGCCATAGGCGTGCGCATGGCAGGCTTGCACCGTCATCACGCCAAGGATGCGCTCGCCGACCATCAGTGGCACGTACAGCACGCTCTGGTTGTGCTGGGTGCCGGGCACGGTGTAGGCGTGGCGCCCGGAGGGGACTTGCGCGATATACACTTCGCTGCGGTTGGTCAGGCAGCGCACCGAATAGGCGCGCGGATTCGACAGCGGAATCGCATTGTGCGGCAGCGGCAGGCCGGCCTCCATGCCGTGCGCGCGGCGCAGCGCCGTGCCGGCCGCGTCGAGCATGTAGACGGCGAAGGTATTGACGGGCAACAAGGCGTGCACATGGCGGTCGAGCACCTGGAACACGGCGCCGGCGTCGAGATGGGTGGTGATTTCCTGGCCGATGGCCGATAGCCGTTCCAGCGTGTCGCTGGTCTGCTGCAGGATTGCCGCACGGCGCGCTTCGGAGGCCGCAAGTGCTCGGTGATGATCGCCCTGCGAGCGGGCATGTTCGGTCTGGTGACGCACCTGCATGGCGATGGCCCGGTTGGTGGCCTGCTGCGTATGGCTGCGCTCGCGCGCGGCGCCCGCGTCGAGCGCGATATCGTAGGCCCGCGCATGGTCGCCCGCATGGGCATACTCGCGCGCCAGCGCATCGAGCAGCTCGCCCGGCGGCGCGTAGCCGTCGATTGTCGTCGCCACCTGCAGCGCCTGCTGCAGATAGTGCAGCGCCGGATTCGGCTCGGCCATGCCGGTTGGTGCCGGCAGGTCGTGGCGCGCATGCAGCATGGCCAGCACGCGCAGCGCCGCCATCTGGTTGACGGCGTCGCCGCGCGCGCTGGCCAGCTGCAGCGCGCGTTCGGCGGCCAGCAGCGCGTCGTCGGGACGGTCCAGGTAGGACAGGGCGTGGGCGCTGCCGCGCTGGGCCTTGCCGCGGAAATCGGCCTGGTCCAGCGCCTCGGCGCGCTGTGCCAGGCGGCTGAAGGCGTCGAGCGCCATGTCGTAGTCGCCCTGGTCCAGGCTCAGCTCGCCGAGATAGAACAGCGCATTGGCATAGCTGCGCGCGCCCGATACGGGGGCCAGCACGGCCAGCGCCTCGCGCAGCAGTTCGCCGGCCGCGTCCAGGCGGCCCAGCTTGCGCATGGTTTCGGCCGTATGCGTCTGGCAGGCGCCGATGCTGCGCGGCCACAGGGTAGGGCGCGCCAGGTCCAGTGCGCACTGCATCCATTCGAGCGCGGCCTGGTGGTCGTTCAGATGGCTGAAGCAGTCGCCGATATTGATGGCGGCCGTGATGGCCGGACGCAACTGTCCGCTGGCCAGCGCCGCTTCATAGGCTTGCATGTAGTGGCCCACGGCCGCGCCCAGGTCGTGCGACACGAAGGCCATGCCGCCGCGAAAATCGTGGACCCAGGCCGCCAGCGGCAGCGGCAGCGGCAGTGGCGCGTCGCCGAAGTGGTCGCGCCAGCGCGCCTGCGCCGCCGGCCCATCGCGCAGCACGGCCCAGCGCGCGGTGGCGGCATCGGCCAGGCTGGCGCGCATGGCGTCGCCGGCGCGACGTGCCAGGTCCGACGCCGTCTGCAGTTGGTCGCTGTTGCGTACATGGTCGCCGCGGTCGACCGCGATCGAGGCGAGCAGCCAGTGCGCATCAAAGCATGCCGCGCCTTCACCATGCGTGCACAGCAAGGCATGCGTGGCCTGGGCCAGTGCTTCGGCCTCGTCCAGCGCGCCATGCAGCCACTGCACTTCGGCCCGCACCAGCTGCAATCGCGCCATCACCAGTTGCTGCGCCGCCGGGCTCAGGCCCGATTGCGGCAGCAGCCGGCGCGCCTCTTCGGCCAGCGCCAGCGCGCGTGTGCAGTCGCGCTGGCGCAGATGCCAGCACAGCTGCAGCAGCACGGGCAGGCGCGCCGCGCCGTCCAGCGACGGCAGGGCAGTTGCCCATTGCGCCAGCTCAGCATCGAGCGCGAACATTTCCATCCGAACACCTCCACCGTGGCCAGGACGATGGCCTGCGGTCCATCACGCCCTGGGCCTTACCGGTGGCATTGTAAGCTGCAATCGCGTGCTTTTGTTCGGCTGAAAAGACAGATATTGCGGCGCCGCTCAGCGTGCCGCGTAGTGCACGGTGTCGAGCTTGTCGCCGGCGCGGGCGACGGCGCCCGGCAGCTGCTGCAGGCCGGTGATGGCGATCACGTCGGCATTGTCGCGAAATTCCAGGCGCGTGCCGCTGGCCGTTTCAAATACGCCAGGCGAGCGGCCGAACAGTTCCACTTCAGGCTGGCCCTTGATCTGCGTGAAATAGCGGTTAACCTGCTGGCGCAGCGCCAGCGTGTCGCCCGTATCGAGCCGGTAGGTGCTGCCGTACTGGGAAAATTCCTGGGGTGCCAGCTTGTAGGCCTTGCCCGACGATACCTTGACGGTATCCTGTTCGCCCAACTCCAGTGCGCTGGCGCTGAAACCGGACAGGCCGAGGATGGCAACGACGGCACCGAGGGCGAGGGTGCGCGGGAAGGAAGTTTTCATGTTTTCACCTTGTGATCGAAAATGCGGATGGGAGTGGGACCAGTGGTGTCTCCGGCAGCCACGCTGGCAGGGACAGTGCCAAGGTAGCAAGCGCAGTGCATGAAAACCAGTTGAAGGCGACGAAATGCCGGATTGGCGCGATGAAATGCAGAAATCCGAGGTTGAACGGTTTTGGAAGTAAATCCGGAAAGCAGGCTCGACAGCGAAATTAAATTTCGCCAGCCGAGTCGTGAGGAGGGGGAAATTCGAAAATCAGTACAGTGTCTGCGCCGACTCATGCAGCAACTGGCCATACAGGGTGTGGCGCATCTTCGCGATCTTGCCTGCGGCCACGGCGTCCAGGATGGCGCATTGCGGCTCGATCAGGTGGCGGCAGTTGTAGAACTTGCAGCCGCCCAGGTAGGGCTGGAATTCGCGGAAAGCGCGCTCCAGCATGCCTTCGCTCAGGTGATACAGGCCGAATTCCTGGAAGCCCGGCGAATCGATGATGGAGCTGTGCTGGCCCAGTTCCGGCAAGGTGTACAAACGGGTAAAGGTGGTCGTGTGCTTGCCGGTGTCGAGCGCGGCCGAAATTTCGCGCACGGCGATATCGGCGTCCGGCACCAGCAGGTTGATCAGCGAGGACTTGCCCATGCCCGACTGGCCGATCAGGATCGACGACTGGCCCGCCAGCAGCGGCGACAGCGTCGCCACCGCATGTTCCGGTTCGGCGCGGGCCGACACTTCATCGACCGGGTAGCCCATCGAGGAATACGGCAGCAGGCGTTCGCGGGCGCGCTCCAGCGACGCCGTCACATCGGTCTTGTTGAGGATGATGCGCGCCTCGATGCCGGCCGCGTCGGCCGCCACCAGCGAGCGCGAGATCAGGTCGTCTGCAAAGCCGGGTTCGGTCGCCACCACGATGAACAGCTGGGTCAGGTTGGCGGCCAGCAGTTTCGATTTGTACTGGTCCGAGCGGTACAGCAGGGTCTTGCGTTCTTCGATGCGGTCGATCACGGCCTGGTCGTTCGAGGTGCGCGTCAGGTGCACGATATCGCCGACGGCCACATTGGTCTTCTTGCCGCGCGTGACGCATTGCAGCTTGGCGCCCTCGACGTCGGCCAGGTAGTGGCGGCCATGGGCGGCGATGATGATGCCGGTCAGCTTGGCATCGCTCATTTTTCCACCTGTCGGCCGGCGTAAATGGCATCGGCCCTGGCGGCGCAGATGAAGTCGTTTTCCGACAGGCCGCCAGCGCCCTGGTTGACCGAGTGCGTGTCGTAGCGCACGGCGCAGGTTTTGTAAGTGATGATGAGCTCCGGGTGATGATCTTGGGTATGGGTCATATAAGCCAGGGCGTTGACGAACGCCAGGGTCTGGTAATAATTCTTGAAGTCGTAACTGCGGCACAGCTTGCCTTCCTGCAGCGTCCATTCCGGCAGCAGCGGCAGCAGGGCGGCAATGCCGGCCTCGCTCAGGGCGTGCTGCAGCGGGGCGCAAGTTTGCAGGGTCAGTTCTTCGAAGGTGTGTGGCAGGTTCATGCGGTTGCCCCTTTCAGGTGGCGGATGCGGACGCTGGCCGGCGGGTGCGAATCGTAAAAGGCCGAGTGCAGCGGGTCGGGTGTCAGGGTCGAGGCATTGTCTTCGTACATTTTCACCAGCGCCGACACCAAGTCGTCCGCCTGCGTATGCCGGGCGGCAAAGGCATCGGCCTCGAATTCATGCTTGCGCGAGCTGAGCGAAGCCAAGGGGCCCAGCAGGAAAGTAAATACCGGCAGCACCAGCATGAACAGCAGCAGGGCGATGGCGTCCGTCGGCTGGCCGGTCAGCGCCAGCGCCATCGGATCGATGCCCAGGCCCGCATAGAACCAGGGCTGGGTCTTCAGATAGCCCAGCAGCGCAAGGAAACCCAGCGAGACGGCGAACATCATGGCGATGCGCTTGACGATATGCTTGAGCTTGAAATGGCCCAGTTCGTGCGCCAGCACCGCTTCGATTTCATGCGGCGCCAGGCGCGACAGCAGGGTGTCGAAAAACACGATGCGTTTATTCGCGCCAAAGCCCGAAAAATACGCGTTGCCGTGGGCGCTGCGCTTCGAGCCATCCATCACGAACAGGCCTTTCGAGGCGAAACCGACGCGCTGCATCAGGCCTTCGATGCGGCTTTTCAGCGATTCGTCGGCCAGCGGCGTGAATTTGTTGAACAGCGGCGCGATCACGGTCGGATAGAGCACCATCATCAGCAACTGAAAGCCGCTCCATACGCACCAGGCGTAGAACCACCACAGGGCGCCGGACTTGTCCATCAGCGCCAGCACCACCCACAGCAGCGGCAGGCCGATCACGGCGCCCAGGCCCATGCCCTTGAGCATATCCATGAAAAACAGGCCGCGGCGCATGGTGTTGAAGCCGAAGCGCTGTTCCAGCACGAACTGGCGGTAGTAGTCGAACGGCAGGTCGACCAGCCCCGAGATGGCGACAAAGGCGACGATCAGGCCGATCTGGTAGGACATCCCCGGCCCCGTCAGTTCCTGCAGGTGCAGCGCCAGCCATTGCAGGCCGCCGAGCAGGGTAAACGCGACCAGCACGGCCGATTCGACCAGCAGGGTCAGCAAGCCGAACTTGGTCCTGGCCACCGTGTAGTCGGCCGCCTTCTGGTGTGCGGCGAGGGCGATTTTTTCGGCAAATTCGGCCGGTACACGGGCGCGGTTGGCCAGCACGTGGCGGATCTGCCGCGAGGCGAGCCAGAAGCGCACCAGCAGGGTCAAAACAAGGATGGAAACAAACAAAATCGAAAACGCGAGTGAATACATTCTGTGCCTGTGAGAAAATGGCTGATTATTCAGTTGATTAGGCCAAGAGAGAATTATGTCACAAGCGACCGACTTATCCACATCCTCCCCCGCACCGGCCGTGCCGGCCCGTCCCAACGAGATGAACCTGGTCTGGGTCGACATGGAAATGACCGGCCTGGAGCCCGACACCGACCGCATCATCGAAGTGGCGGTGGTCGTCACCGACATGCACCTGAACCTGCTGGCCGAAGGCCCCGTGTTCGTGATCCACCAGTCCGACGAAACCCTGAACAAGATGGACGCCTGGAACAAGGGCACCCACGGCCGTTCGGGCCTGATCGACAAGGTCAAGGCCTCGACCGTGACGGAAGCGCAGGCGGAAGCGGAACTGATCGCGTTCCTGAAAAAATACGTGCCAGCCGGTAAATCGCCGATGTGCGGCAACACCATCGGCCAGGACCGCCGCTTCATGGTGCGCGGCATGCCGAAGCTGGAAGCGTTCTTCCACTATCGCAACGTCGACGTGTCGACCCTCAAAGAGCTGTGCAAGCGCTGGAAGCCGGAGATCGCCACCGGCTTCAAGAAGCACCAGAAGCATACGGCGCTGGCCGATATCCTCGAATCGATCGAAGAGCTGAAATACTACCGCGAGCATTTCATCAAATTGTAAGATCGTTGCCGAAGTCGAGGATGGTCATGCCGCCATCCTCGGCTTGCAGTGCCAGCGCAAACGGGGCCGTTTGCCGCAAGCCGGTGATCCACAGGGTCTCGTCCGGCTGTCTGTAGTATTCCACGCAAGCTCCAGCAGGCGCCAAGCGGCACACGATCAGCCCTGCACCGGCCACCGCGCACCATCGTTCCTGCGCATCGATCAGCGCCACCGCCGGATCGCCATAAAACTCGCCGATCACCGTCCTGACGCCATCCGGCCCGGTCACCGAGGCCGATTCATATTCATGCTCGACCATGTAATGGCGGCTGCGCGCCAACTCGCGCGTACTCATGCGTCGACCTCCGGCCACACGGTTTCCTGGTCGGCGCGCGCTTCGGCGATCAGCCATTCGCAGAAGGCATGCACCAGCGGGCGCGTCTCGGCCTGGGGCGAGCGCAGCAGGTAGTAGCAGTGGGGGCCCAGCACCTGGTGTTCGAACAGGCGCACCAGGCGGCCCGAGCGCAGGTCGTCGCCGATCAAGGGGCTGGCGGCGATCGCCACGCCCTGGCCGCTGGCGGCCGCGTCCAGGCATAAATAGGTGTGCGAAAAACGCGCGCCGCTGTTGCCGCTGTAGGCGACGCCGCAGCTGTGCAGCCAGCGGCCCCAGTCGATTTCACCGGCCAGGCGCACTTCCGGTTCGTCGTGCAGCAACGGATAGCGCAGCAGGTCGGCAGGTCGCCGCAGCTTGGCGGCGCTGGCGCGAAAGCCGGGACTGCAGACGGCCGAAAACCGTTCTTCCATCAGCAAATCCACCTTCAGGCCCGGATAGCGGCCCGGCCCCAGCCGTATCGCTACGTCGACCCCGTCCCGCGCCAGGTCGACCGGATGCATCGAGGCCAGCACGCGCAGCTCGATCTGCGGATGGCGGTCGCGCAGCCGGCCCAGGCGCGGCATCAGCCAGCGCGAGACGAGCGAACTGGTGGCCGTCACCGTCACCACCTTGTCGTCGCCCTGGCGCCGCGCCGCCTCCGACACTTCGGCCAGCTGGTTCAGCACCGGCCCCAGCGCGGCCGCATAGCGCTGGCCGGCGCCGGTCAGCACCACGCCGCGCGGCAGGCGCTGGAACAGCGCCACGCCCAGCCAGGCCTCGACCTGCCGGACATGGTGGCCGATGGCGCCGGCCGAGACATGCAGTTCTTCGCCGGCGCGCTGGAAGCCTTCATGGCGGGCGGCCGCTTCAAACGCATGCAGGGCGGCGAGCGGGGGCAGGTGACGGGACATGCGAGCCTTAATCAAATTGAGTCTATCCGTGAAGAATATTGGTTTGTTTCATTTTCCGCAAGCACTTATCATGTCAATGATGCGTGAATTGCACCCGCAAATTCATTGACGCATGTCCAATATTTCCAAAGCCATCCGTGATCGGCTTTGTTCCCATTATTTGAAGAGGTAAGTCATGTCTGATCGCCGCGCCGTTGCGCTGGTGTTGTTGTCGGCCGCCGGTTTCGGCAGCTCCGCCGTTTTTGCCAAGGCGGCGTATGCCTCCGGGGTCAATCCGTCGACCATGCTGGCCCTGCGTTTCGTGATCGCCGCCATGCTGCTGTTGCCGCTGGTGTGGCTCGGCGGCTGGCGCTTGCCGCGTGGCCGCCTGCTGGCCGGCTACATGCTGATGGGCCTGATGTATACGGCCCAGTCGCAAGGCTATTTCAATGCCTTGCTGTATGCCAGCAGCGGCCTGTGCGGCATGCTGCTGTATGCCTATCCGGTATTGGTGACGATCCTGGCGCTGGCGCTGGGCTGGGAAAAGCTGGACCGCCGCATGCTGGTGCTGATGGTGCTGGCGATTGCCGGCATGGCCGTCACCCTGGGCGGCAAGCTGCAGGGCCAGCCGATCGGCATCGCGCTGGCGCTGATGGCCGCCGGCGTCTATGCGGTCTATATCCTGTTTGGCAACAGCCTGTCGAAAAGCGCGGTCATCATCCACCCGCTGGCCGCCTGCGTGGTGATACTGGGTACGGCCGGCCTGGCCAACAGCGCGATTGCCGTCTGGCAGGGCGTGTCCCTGCCGGGCACGGCGACCGGCTGGCTGGCGGTGGCGGCGATCGCCCTGTTCTCCACGGCGATCGCGATCGCGGCGTTTTTTGCCGGCGTGGCGCAGATCGGCGCGGCCCGCGCGTCCATCATTTCCACCTTCGAACCGGTGATCACCATGGCGTTTGGCGTGGGCATGCTGGGCGAAAAGGTCAGCGGCACGCAATTGCTGGGCGGCGCCATGGTGCTGGCGGCGGTGGTGTTGCTGGCCAATAAGCCAACCCCGAAACCGGCCGCCAAGCCGGCCAACTTGCCGGGCGCGCAGGCCAGCGCCTGAGCTTGTTCTTTTATCCTTGACGCCGCTTTCATGCGGCGTTTTTTTTGGGCTGTCGGATACGGATCAAATAAATCTTCAATTGCGAATGATTCGCATTTATAATTGATTCCACCATTCCCCACCAGCCAGCTTGCCGCCAGCCAGTGTTCGCCTTGAAAGGAGACCACCGTGCCCACCACGTTCCCATCACGCAGCATCGAGATCGCCGAAGAGTTCGCCCGTTTGCGCCGCGAGAAAAATGCGCGCCACCGCGATATCGCGCAGCAGCTGCAGATTTCCGAAGGCGTGCTGATCGCCGCGCATACGGGCCTGTCGCTGGCCGACGGCGCCTTGCTGGGCGCCGAGCGCCTGCAGGCGCAATGGCCGGCCATCATCGCCGCGCTCGAACCGGTGGGCGAGGTGATGGCCCTGACGCGCAATGCCTCCTGCGTGCATGAAAAAACCGGCGTCTACCGCCAGGCCAGCCACAATCATCACGTGGGCCTGGTGCTCGGTGGCGAGATCGACCTGCGCGTGTTCTACCGCCAGTGGGCGCATGGCTTTGCCGTGCGCGAGCTGAAAGAAAACACGGTGCAGCGCAGCCTGCAGTTTTTCGATGCCGCCGGCCATGCCGTGCACAAGATTTTTCTTACTCCGCAAAGCATACTGGCCGCCTGGGAGGCGGTGGTGACGCGCTTTGCCGATGACGACCAGGAGCCGGGCATGACCGTCGCGGCACCGCCAGCGCCGGCGGCGGAATTGCCCGACGCGCGGATCGACGTGGCCGGCTTTCGCGCCGGCTGGGCCGACCTGCGCGACACGCATGATTTTTTCGCCTTGCTGAAAAAATACTCAGTCTCGCGCCTGCAGGGCCTGCGTCTGGCCGAGCCGCGCTTCGTGCAGCAGCTCGACGTGTCGTGCGTGCTCGATCTGCTGAACGAGGCGGCGCGCGAAAAAGTGGCCATCATGGCCTTTGTCGGCAACCCCGGCATGATCCAGATCCATTCGGGTCCGGTGCACAAGATTCTAGTTGCGGGGCCGTGGATCAATATCCTCGATTCCCGCTTCAACCTGCATTTGCGCGAAGACCATGTCGCCAGCGCCTGGGTGGTGAAAAAGCCCACCGTCGATGGCCTGGTCACCTCGGTCGAACTGTTCGACGCCAAGGGCGACACCATCGTCATGTTCTTTGGCGAGCGCAAACCGGGCAACCATGAATTGTGCGAATGGCGCAATGTGGTCGAGCGCGTTGTGTCGGAGGGTGAATTATGCGCCGCATGATCGCCGCCAGCGTGGCGCGCCGCATCGCGCTGAAAAAAATGGGAGCTGGTGCCATCGCGCTGGCCGCGCCGATGCAGGTGCTGGCCGCCGTCAGCGACGCCGGCAAGCCGCTGGCCAAGGCGCGCCGCATCGTCAGCGTGGGCGGCGCCCTGACCGAAATCGTGTATGCACTCGATGCCCAGGCCGAACTGGTGGGCGTCGACACGACGTCACTTTTCCCGGCCACCGCGCAGCAGCTGCCGCAGGTGGGCTATGCGCGCACCCTGTCGGCCGAAGGCGTGCTGTCGCTGGCGCCCACGCAATTGATCGCGACCGAAGAAGCGGGGCCGGCCACGGTGCTGCGCCAGGTGCGCGACGCGGGCGTGACGGTGCATGTGCTGAACGCGAATAACCGCTTCGAAGGCCTGCTCGAGCGGGTAAAACAGGTGGGCCGGATTACCGGCCGCGCGGAGCCGGCCACGCGCCTGGCGCAAACCTTGCAGCAGCAATGGAGCGGCGCCTTGGCCGGCGTGCAGCGGCGGCCCACCCCGCTACGGGTGCTGTTTATCCTGGCCCATGCGCCGAACCAGGTGATGGTCGGTGGCAGGGATACCGGCGCCGACGCCATGCTGGCGTATGCGGGCGCCGTCAATGTGATGGGCGGATCGGCCGGTTTTGGCGGCTACAAACCGCTGACGCCGGAAGCCGTGATCGCCGCGCGGCCCGACGTCGTGCTGGTCACCGACCAGGGCTTGAAAGCGTCGGGCGGGGTCGACGGCATCCTGAAACTGCCCGGCCTGGCACAGACGCCGGCCGGCAAGCAGCACCGCATCGTGTCGCTGGAAGCCATGCTGATGCTGGGCTTTGGCCCGCGCATGCCGCAGGCGCTGGCGGCGCTCGATACCGCGTTCGCCAAAGCCATGACGGCATGAGCGTGATGCCGATGGCGCCAGTGCGAGTGCCCTGGAATGCTCCACGTCCCGGTGCCGTGGCGCTGCTGGTGGCCATGCTGGCCATCGGCCTGGTGGCCGCGGTGCAGGCCGGGGCCGTGCCGGTCACCATCGGCGACTGGCTGGCCCCCTTGCGCGCTGGAGACGAGGCCTTGTCCGGCGGCGCCTATGTGCTGTGGCATATCCGCCTGCCGCGCGCGCTGTTCGCCGTGCTGGTGGGCGCCGCGCTGGCACTGGCCGGCGGCCTGACGCAAGGCTTGTTTCGTAATCCGCTGGCCGACCCAAGCCTGCTGGGCGTCAGCAGCGGCGCCGCCTGCGCGGGCGCCATCACCATCGTGTTTGCGGCCGGCCTGCAGGTGGCGCCCGAGCTGCGTCTGTGGCTGCTGCCAGGCGCGGCCTTTGCCGGCGCCATGCTGGTGTGCGTGCTGCTCGACCGTGTCGCGCGCTGGGCCACGCCCGGCTCGATTGTCGGCCTGCTGCTGACAGGCGTGGCGCTGAACGCCATCATGGTTGCCGTGATGGGCTTGTGCATCTATCTGGCCAGTGACGAGCAGTTGCGCACCCTGACGTTCTGGACCCTGGGTTCGCTGTCGGCCGGCAGTTGGCGCCAGGTGGCCGCCTTGCTGCTGGTGCTGGCCGGCGCGCTGTGGGCGACGCGGTACTTGACGCGCGCGCTGAACGCGCTGGCGCTGGGCGAAGCGGCCGCGCTGCATGTCGGTGTGGACGTGGGCCGCCTGCGCACCCAGGTGATCTTATTGGTGGCGGTGCTGACCGGCTTTGCCGTGGCCTGGTGCGGCGGCATCGGTTTTATCGGCCTGATCGCGCCGCACCTGGTGCGCACCTGGCTGGGCGCCGACCAGCGCCGCGTGCTGCCGCTGGGCATGCTGGCGGGCGGCTTGCTGCTGCTGTTGGCCGACACCCTGGCGCGCACGGTGGCGATTCCCGCCGAGGTCCCGGTCGGCATTTTCACGGCCCTGCTGGGAGGGCCATTTTTCCTGATGCTGCTGCGGCGCTTTCGCCATTCCACCGCCTGAGGAACGCCATGCCATTACTGGAACTGCATTTCGCCACCACCCGTCTGGGCCAGCAGTATTTCGGACCCTTCAATCTGTCCATCGCCGCCGGCGAACGGGTCGCCATCCTTGGCCCCAGCGGCGCCGGCAAGACCACCTTGCTCAAATTGATGGCGCGGGAGTGCCGCCCGCATGCCGGGCGCGTGACATTCGGCGGCCGCCCGCTGGAACAATGGCCGCTGATGGAGCTGGCGCTGCGCCGCGCCGTGCTGCCGCAGGCATCGAACGTGGCCTTCGGCCTGCAGGCCGAACTGGTGATTGGTCTCGGCCGGGTGGCGCGCCTGTTTGATCCGCAACTGCATCACATCGTGCAGCAGGCGGCCGCGCTGGCGCATGCCAGCCATCTGCTGGGCCGGCGCATGGACAGCATGTCGGGCGGCGAGCAGGCCAGGGTGCAGCTGGCGCGCATCTTTGCGCAATTGTGGGATGTGGAAGATGGCCTGGTGCTGGTTGACGAACCGCTGGCCGCGCTCGATCCCGGGCTGCAGTTCGAGCTGCTGGACAGCATCGCCAATTTTTGCCGCGCGCGCGGCCACGCGGTGGTCGCCATCCTGCACGACATCAACCACGCGCTGCTGGGTTTCGAGCGCCTGCTGCTGGTGCGTTCGGGCCAGCTGGTGGGGGACATCGCCAGCGACGCCGACGCCGTGCCCAAGCTGGCTGCGCTGTACGGCATCGCCCTGACGACGGCTACCAACAGCGCCGGCGACGTGTGCGTGGTGCCAGCCAAAACACCGGCCAAAATGCCGGCAAAAAAAACTAGGGCGGCACATTCTGCTTACCTCTCCCGCGGGCACTATTGAAGCGCGTTGCTGTCCAAGGTCGCA
>NZ_JAFCTQ010000056.1:0-30327 GCF_049896105.1 Janthinobacterium sp. PSPC3-1
CTGAACGTCAAGATGCGCGACAGAACCGCTTACGCAAGGGACGTCGAGGTGGCGCACCGCCGCGCTTTGACGCACAAGCTTACAAAGGCCGCAATGTCGTTGAGCGCGCAATCAACCGTTTGAAAGATTTCCGCGCCGTCGCAACTCGCTACGACAAACGCGGACACAACTATTTGGCAGGTGTGACTATCGCAACAATGATCCTATGGCTCCTCTGAAATCAGTCAGACAGACCCTAGGACGCAGGTTCGCCTTCGTCACGCACAACAAGCAGGATTTCAGCATCGTCAATGGTAACCAGAAGCTGCCGCATCCAGACTTCGCGGGTTTCTTCTCGAAGATCAAGTCGATGTACTTCATCAACTTGGCCGAATGTCTGCGTCGAGTCGATCCTCTGACTGTTACCTACGCGATGCTGGAACAGGAATGGATCGAGGAACCGAGGAGCCTTAGCGAGATGCTTGGCGCGATGGATCGGCTTACAACCCAGGTTTGGTACAACCGGCACAAGAACCTGGCTTGGAAGATCGCAAAAGGAAAGCACAAGATCGTCAGTCGGGAAGAATGGGAAACCGAGAAGCTCAGCGGGCAAGCCCATACCATCGAAGACATTTGGGCGGGGGCGCTGAAGTCCGCAAAGAAGGCGGAACGACAACTTGGCAAAGGCAATTACGGCCCTTGGACCGATTTCGAATGGGGAATGATAAACGGTAAACTATCTGCGCTCAGATGGGCCTTAGGGGACGAGTGGGACCAGTTATACACATAGGTGCACGTCTTTCAAAGCCGTTCCCGCATGAAATATTCCCCAAGTGGGGAATATCTGGGAAATAAACGAACGAAAGCGGCCCCGCGATTTCTCGCGGGGCCGCTTGTATTCTGGCTCCCCGACCTGGACTCGAACCAGGGACCTGCGGATTAACAGTCCGTCGCTCTACCAACTGAGCTATCAGGGAAGTGAGGCCGTATTATATACGCCGGTTTTTCAGCTGTCCAGATTCCGGCTGGAAAAATTTTAGCGGCGCCCCACCCTGCTTTTCATAGACAAATCAACCCGGCACTTCCTGCGGAAAGTAGTCGAATACCAGCACCCGCGCCAGCCAGGGCTTGAGCAGTTCGACGAAGGCCAGGTGGCCGGGATGGGTAAGGTAGACGTCGCGCGCGGCGGCGCCGTCGAAGGTCAGGGTGAAACAGTCGGTAAAGCCGTCATCCAGCCCCTCGGGGCTGATGTTCTCGCCCCATTCGAATTGCAATACGCCGGGCACGCTTTCCTTGAGCAGGGAAAATTCATACACGAGCTCGGCGTGTTTGGCGGGTGTGATGTCGCTGTTGAATTCGCACAGGACGATATGGCGCAAGGCGGCGGTGCAGGTCATGGTGGCTATCCTTCTGGTAACGTCTGGAAAGGATAGCGCAAATCAGGAAAGCGGGTGGCGGGGCGCAAAAGATGGCTTGCCGGCGCGCTTGGCGCGGATGGCGGCAATCTTTTCCCAGATCAATTCCAGCTCGCGCTCGCCGGCCTCGTGCATGTCCAGCCCCTGCGCCTGGCACAGGGCCGCCAGGGTGACCATCACGCCACCGATTTCCTGCGCTTTGTCGCCGGTGTCGCGGCCGAACACATAGTCGACGATGCAATGCGCCTCGGCGGCCGTAGCGCCGCAGGCCTGCGCCAGTTCCAGCGACTCTTCCAGGAAGCGATGGTTGCGCTCGGCCGGGTCGTTAGCCAGTTGCTCGCCGAAGCAGGCGGCGACCCAGGGGGCGACGCGGGCCTGGAAAGGCAAGTCAGGGGAAGCGGGATCGGTCTTGTCTGGCATGGGCGTGCTCTGGCAGGAAAAGTGGCGCTGAAATGAAAAAAGCCACGTTTTTCAACGTGGCTTTCAAATTCTGGCTCCCCGACCTGGACTCGAACCAGGGACCTGCGGATTAACAGTCCGTCGCTCTACCAACTGAGCTATCAGGGAAAAGAGGCAATATTATATGTCGTTCATTTCGTATTTGCAAGTCTCATTTAACACTCAACTTGCTACGTCACTACCGACCTTCTACTGCCTTCGGTGCCGCTCTTGCAAGCAGCGCCGAAGAAGCAAGATCTTAAAGCACTTTGGCAATCGCGTCAATAACGATGTCGATATTGCGCGAATTCAATGCTGCCACGCAGATACGACCGGTGTCGACGGCGTAGATCGACTGCTCGCGCAGCGATGCCACTTGCTCTTTGGTCAGGCCGGAGTACGAGAACATGCCGATTTGCTGGCGCACGAATTCGAAGTCGTGGCCTGGCGCTTTTTCCTTCAGTTTTTCAACGAAGGCATTGCGCATTTCGCGGATGCGCACGCGCATGCCGGCCAGCTCTTCTTCCCACAGCTGGCGCAGTTCCGGGGTCGACAGCACGGTGGCGACGACCTTGCCGCCGTGCACTGGCGGGTTCGAGTAGTTGGTGCGCACCACGCGTTTCAGTTGCGACAGCAAACGCGTCGCTTCTTCGGCGCTGGAGGCGACCACGCTCAGGGCGCCGACGCGCTCGCCATACAGCGAGAACGACTTCGAGAACGAGTTCGACACCAGCAGCGGGCCGCCGGCGTCGGCAAAGCGCTGCACCACGGCGCCGTCTTCGGCGATGCCGTTGGCGAAGCCCTGGTAGGCCATGTCGAGGAACGGCACCAGGCCGCGCGTGGTCACTACGGAAATGATCTGGTCCCACTGGGCGACAGTCAGGTCGGCGCCAGTCGGGTTGTGGCAGCAGGCGTGCAGCAGCACGATGGAGCCGGCCGGCATGTTATTCAGGCTGGCCAGCATGCCTTCAAAATCGACGCCATGGGTGGCGGCGTCATAATAGGTGTAGTTGTTGACTACGAAGCCGGCGCTTTCGAACAGCGCGCGGTGATTTTCCCAGCTCGGGTCACTGATATAGACCTGGGCGCCGGGTGCGAAACGCTGCAGGAAGTCTGCGCCGATCTTCAGTGCGCCGGTGCCGCCGATGGCTTGCACGGTAATCGCGCGGCGCTCTTGAATCACGGCACTATCAGCCCCAAATACCAGTTCTTGTACAGCTTTATCGTAAGCCGCGAGGCCTTCGATCGGCAGGTAGGTGCGTGGCGCGGCCTGTTCGATCAGGATCGCTTCAGCTTTGCGTACGCAAGCTAACAGAGGCACTTTGCCGTTGTCGTCATAATAAACGCCGACGCCGAGATTGATTTTAGCGGGATTCTGGTCCGCGTTAAATGCTTCGGTGATACCCAGGATCGGGTCACGTGGGGCCATCTCGATGGCGCTAAACAGACTGGCAGAAACAGTTGGGTTCGTCATGATAAGATTGGATTCGATTGGAAGCAGGTTCACAGCGGAGTTGTTGACAGCGCCCAAATAACGTTAATACTGCTTCGGGGCCGCCAGCAGAGGTCTATTCTAACAAAGGTCTGATTCACATGCCCGATTTATCCAACGTCAACGACACCGAACCGACAGTCGTTACCTTCCCCGATTCGCCCTTCAAGCTGCATCAACCGTTCCTGCCGGCCGGCGACCAGCCGACCGCGATCGAGCAATTATCAGAAGGCATTAATGACGGCCTGGCCTTCCAGACCCTGCTCGGCGTGACGGGTTCGGGCAAGACCTACACGATGGCCAACGTGATCGCGCGCATGGGCCGGCCGGCCATCATCTTTGCGCCGAACAAGACCCTGGCCGCGCAGTTGTACAGCGAGTTCCGCGACTTCTTTCCGCAGAACGCGGTCGAGTACTTCGTCAGCTACTACGATTACTACCAGCCTGAAGCGTATGTGCCGCAGCGCGACCTGTTCATCGAGAAAGATTCCTCGATCAACGAGCATATCGAGCAGATGCGCCTGTCGTGCACCAAGTCGCTGATGGAACGGCGCGACGTGGTGATCGTCGCCACGGTGTCGGCCATCTACGGTATCGGTAATCCGAACGAATACCACCAGATGATTCTCACCTTGCGCGTGAAGGATAAAGTCAGCCAGCGCGACGTGATCGCGCGCCTGATCCAGATGCAATACACGCGCAACGAAGTGGACTTTGGCCGCGGCACTTTCCGCGTGCGCGGCGACACCATCGACATCTTTCCGGCCGAGCACGCCGAGCTGGCCGTGCGCCTGGAAATGTTCGACGACGAGATCGAATCGATCCAGCTGTTCGACCCGCTGACGGGCCGCGTGCGGCAGAAGATTCCGCGCTTTACGGTGTATCCGGGTTCGCACTATGTGACGCCGCGTTCGACCGTGCTGCGCGCCGTCGAAACCATCAAGGACGAGCTGCGCGACCGCCTCGAATTCTTCCGCAAGGAAAACAAGCTGATCGAAGAGCAGCGCCTGGAACAACGCACGCGTTTTGATCTGGAAATGATGGCCGAAATCGGCTTTACCAAGGGCATCGAGAACTACTCGCGCCACCTGTCCGGCGCGCTGCCGGGCGAGCCGCCGCCGACCTTGGTCGACTACCTGCCGCCCGACGCCATCATGTTCCTCGACGAGTCGCACGTGCTGACGGGCCAGCTGAGCGCCATGTACAACGGCGACCGGTCGCGCAAGACCAACCTGGTCGACTACGGCTTCCGCCTGCCGTCGGCGCTCGACAACCGGCCCTTGAAATTCGAGGAATTCGAACAGAAGATGCGCCAGACGATTTTTGTTTCGGCCACGCCGGCCGAGTACGAAAAGCAGCACTCCGACCAGGTGGTGGAACAGGTGGTGCGCCCGACCGGCCTGGTCGATCCGCAGATCATCGTGCGCCCGGCCAGCAGCCAGGTCGACGACCTGATGTCGGAAATCGTCGAACGCATCAAGAAGGATGAGCGCGTGCTGGTCACCACCCTCACCAAGCGCATGTCCGAACAGCTGACGGAGTACCTGAGCGACCATGGCATCAAGGTGCGCTACCTGCACAGCGATATCGAAACGGTGGAGCGCGTGGAGATTTTGCGCGACCTGCGCCTGGGCACGTTTGACGTGCTGGTTGGCATCAACTTGCTGCGCGAGGGACTGGACTTGCCGGAAGTGTCGCTGGTCGCCATTCTCGATGCGGACAAGGAAGGTTTCTTGCGGTCCGAACGCAGCCTGATCCAGACCATCGGCCGCGCCGCGCGCAACCTGAACGGCACCGCGATCCTGTACGGCGACCGCATCACCGATTCCATGCGCCGCGCCATCGACGAGACGGAACGGCGCCGCGCCAAGCAGATCGCCTTTAATACCGCCAACAACATCATCCCGATCGGCGTGAAGAAATCGATCCGTGAAATGATCGACGGCGTCTACAGCCCGCAGGAAGCACGCGAGAACCTGCAGGTGGCGCAGGAAACGGCCAAGTTCGAATCGATGAGCGAGAAACAGGTCAGCAAGGAAATCAAGCGCCTGGAAAAACTGATGGTCGACCACGCCAAGAACCTGGAATTCGAAAAAGCGGCGCAGGTGCGCGACCAGCTGCATATCCTCAAGCAGCAGCTGTTCGGCGCACCGGGCACCGACAATGTGACGTCGATCCTGGGCAAGTAACTGTTATCGGATGCGTAGGTCGGATTAGCGGCAACGCCGCGTAATCCGACGCCATCGCCGAAGCCAACCATGATGTCGGATTACGCGCTTGCGCGCTAATCCGACCTACCGACCACCCCTCCCCTCAATGCCCCTGAACGAACGCCGTCACGGCGTCGACCAGCGCGGGCGCCAGCGGCAACTCCGGATCGCCGTAGGACGGCAGCTGCTGCGCCAGGTCGCCACCGGCCAGCTTCAGCACATGGTTCATGCCCGGCACGATCACCAGCCTGGCGGACGGCGCGGCGGCTGACAGGGCTTTGGCGTCCGCCACCGACACCTGCAGATCGGTCGTCCCCTGCACAATCAATACCGGCATGCGCAAGGCGGCCGCGGCCGCGCGCGGGTCGACCTTCAGCGACGAAATCAAATAGGGCTGCACCGACGGCCGGTACAGCGCCAGCAAGGCTGGCGGCACATCTTTTACCTGCTCGCCCCGCTTGAGCGCCAGCAAAATACGCTCGTTCTGCGCGTACAGCTCGGCCGGCAGGCGCGGCTTCAACTGCGTGCGCAAGATATCGTCCAGCCCGCTGCCCGCGCCGGCAATCAAGATGCAGGCGTCAGCAGGCGCCTTTTCGCAGGCGACTGCCGCAATCTGGGCGCCCTCGCTATGGCCGGCCATCACAATGCGCGTAAAGCGCGGATCGGCGCGCAGCTGCCGCAACCATGCGGTGGCGTCATCGATATAGTGGTCCAACCGCAAATCGGCCTCGCGCACGCCAGGCTGCGCACTGGCGCCGACGCCGCGCTTGTCGTAGCGCAGTGTCGCGATGCCGGCGCGCGCCAGCGCATCGGCCACCATGCGCAAGGAATCATTGCGGCCCGGCAGAGCGGCGCTGTTGCCATTGCGGTCAGTGGCGCCGGAGCCGGCATGCAGCAGCACCACCGGCACCCTGCCCTCCACCGCCGGCAGCGACAACGTGCCATGCAGCACGCCGCCCTGCACTGCCAGGATCACTTCCTGCTCGCCAGCGGCAGCGTGCGCCGGCAAGGCCAGCAGCATGACCAGCACACCGCATATCCATCGCATCATTGCGCGTCCCCTTGTGAGTGCATATCGAGCCGCTTGTACCGCAGCAGCGAGTACAGCACGGCCACCGGCGCCCAGGCAATCGCCGGCACCAGCAGCAGCCAGCCGGGCACGCCCGCCGCCAGCATGCAAAACCCCAGCAGCCCGCTGCCGACCATCAGCCTGGCCGCAAAGCGGTGCGTGGCGTACCAGACGCGCTCGCTGGACAAGGTCCACGGCGTGCGGATGCCCAGGTAAAAATTGCGCCGTACCTTGCCCATGGGATTGCCGGCCAATATCAGCATCACGAACAGCCCGGCCGGCACCGCGCGGTCGATCGGCACCGCCATGCCGACAGCGCTGGCCAGCACCAGGCCTTGCACATACGCCAGCAGCACCAGCCCGACGCCGAAGTTGTAATAGTAGGTCGCTTCGAACGGTTCCACCTCATGCTGGCGTGGTGACAGCGGCGGCAGCAGCAAGGCCAGCAGCATGATGACGGCCATCAGCCCCGGCCCCAGCAACCACAGCACCGCGCGCGGCGCGTAACTGTCGGCCTCGCCGCGCCAGTTCCAGTGTACCGCCACCACTTCCGGCAACTGCGGCCAGGCATGCACGATGGCGGCGCTGACGGCCGCAATCAACAACAGGCTCAGTGCGATAAAGCGCGCTTTCATCATTTGCTCTCCTTGTGGTCAAGATCGGTCAGGTCCAGCATCCAGGCCAGCACATCCTGCAGCACGGTGGTATTGAGGCCATACCAGATGGTCTGGCCTTCGCGCCGGCGCGTGATCAGGTCGGCGTCGAACAGCACCGCAAAATGGTGCGACATGGTGGGTTTGCTCATGTCGAAGTGGCCAGCCAGCTCGCCGGCCGTCATCTCGCCGGCCCGCAGCAGCCGCAGGATTTCGCGCCGCGCGGGGTCGGCAATGGCCTTGAAGGCGCTGTTGGTGGCATTCATATTAAGATAAACATCTAATTAGATAATTATCTAAATATAGTGACGATCGCTGCTGCCGTCAAGCACCTTATCGAGCCCCCGGCAAGCTGTAATCGAGATCGTAGAAATGCTGCCCGCCCTCGATGCGGATACCCATCGTGCCGCTGATACCCTCCAGCTGGCCGGTGCCGGAATGGGGCACGATCACGATCGACAGTTCCTGTTTGCCGTCGGCCATGGTGCCCGCATGCCGCACCACGAAACTGCCCTGCCGGCCCTGCAGCACGCCCGTGATGGACTCGATCGCGACATAGCCGGCCGCGCCCTTGGTGTCGGTGACGGCGCTGAGCATCTCGCCGCTGGCGGTGGCGGCCAGGTCGCCCTTGTAGACCTTGTCGAGCAGCATCCTGCCCAGCGTGGTGCGCCCCGAGCGTTGCGGCGTGGTGGCCGGCGTCATGGTGATGTTGAAACTTCCCGAAACATGGGTACTCATGCGATGATCTCCTTCCATGAGCGGTGCCGCGAAAGCGGGCGCCGCCGATTGACAATATGCGGCAAACAACAAGCCCAGCATTGGGCGAACTGCGCTGTGCGGTGGCATGGTTTCCTTCCATCAAGACGAAAACACCAGCGTAACGCCAGGCGAGAGAACAATATTGGATAAAGCCGACAACGCCGCGAATGTACTGACAGAGATCAAGCATGTGCCCAAGGGCATCGTTGACCCACGCGCCACGGCACGCCGGATACGGCTGGCAACGTATCCGCCCGCCGCCGCGCTGGCGCCGTTTGTGGAATATTTCTGGATAGTGGCATGGGATCTGCGGGACCGCGCGCCGGAAACCCAGCGCGTGCTGCCGTATCCGAATGCGCATCTGGTGTTCGACGCGGGCCGCACCGCCATCCACGGCGTGGTGCGCGGCGCTTTCGACCGCCCTTTGGCAGGCGCCGGCAAGGTACTGGGTGTGCGGTTTGCGCCAGGCGGCCTGCGCCCGTTCATCGCCCAGCCGCTGTCCTCGTTCACCGACGGGACGATCGCCGCCGATGCGCTGCTGGGCATGCCGGCCAGCCAGGCGGAAGCATTGGTCTTGCGGCAGATCGATGACGGCGCCATGGTGGCGCAGGCACAATCCATGTTGCTGGCGGTGTTGCCGGAAATCGATGACGCCGCCTTGCTGGCGCGCCACCTGACCGCTGCAGCCGCCGCGCCCAACGGTCCGGTCAGCGTGGCGCAACTGTGTGAACACATGGCGATCGGCGAGCGCCGGCTGCAGCGCCTGTTCGCCGATTATGTGGGGGTGCCGCCAAAATGGGTCATCCAGCGCTACCGCCTGCAGGAAGCGATCTGGCGCCTGGCGCAACCCGATGCGCCCGACCTGGCCAGCCTGGCGCAGGAACTGGGCTTTTTTGACCAGGCCCATTTCAGCGGAAAATTCACGGCGCTGGTGGGCTGCACGCCGCTCGACTATCGCCGCGCGCAACTGCCCGGGGATGGCCAGGACTAGGCTTGCATGTCCTCGACATGGGCGCGAATGATGCTGGAGAAATCCGCATCGGCGCTCAAGCCCAGCGCTTCGGCACGCTTGGTATCCCAGGCGCCGGGCCAGCTCCTGACGATGCGCTCGACCGCGGCGTCGGGCGCATGGCTGATGCGGGCTGTCACTTCGCTGCCGGCAACCTCTTCGAGCGCCGCGATCATCTGGCCCACGCTGACCGACAGGCCGGGCAGGTTGACGGTGCGGCTGGCGCCGAAGGCCTCGCCCGCCAGTTCATGGCCGGCGATCAAGGAGGCGATGGCGCCGCGCGGCGACAGCAGCCACAGCCGCAGGTCGGTGCCGACCGGACAGACGGACGCTTCGCCATTCAAGGGTTCGCGGATGATGCCGCTGGCAAACGAAGACGCGGCCTTGTTCGGCTTGCCCGGACGCACGCTGATGGTCGGCAGGCGCAGCACGCGGCCGTCGACGAAGCCACGGCGGCTGTAGTCGTTGAGCAGCAGTTCGCCGATGGCTTTTTGCGTGCCGTACGACGATTGCGGACTCAAGGCGGTATTGTCCTGCACCACCTCCGGCAACTGGCCGCCGTACACGGCCACCGAGCTGGTAAACACCACCTTCGGTTTATGCCCCAGTTCGCGGCAGATATCGAGCAGCAGGCGCGACGCGTCCAGGTTGATGCGCATGCCCAGCTCGAAATCGGCCTCGGCCTGGCCGCTGACGATGGCGGCCATGTGGAAGATCGAGGCGGTGTCCGCATCGATGGTGGCGCGCATCAGCACGCCATCGGCGATATCGCCGGTGACGACTTTGACGCGCGCATCACCGAAATCATGGGCAGGCACCACGTCGACCAGCACCAGCTCGGTGATGGTCTGCAACTGGCCCGCGCTGTCGGTCAGCCGGCCCTGGTCCAGCAACTGGCGCGCCAGGCGCTGGCCGAGAAAACCGGCGCCGCCGGTAACGAGTACTTTCATGTTCATGCTCCTTGTTTATTGTGATAGGCCGCAAGCCAGCCGAGGCCATCCTCGGTGCGCCCGCGCGGACGGTATTCGCAACCGATCCAGCCCTGGTAGCCCAGCTCGTCGAGCAGGCTGTACAGATACGGGTAATTGACTTCGCCGTCGTCCGGTTCATTGCGTGCCGGCACGCTGGCGATCTGCACATGGCCGATGCCGTCAAAGTTCTGTCTGAACGTCATGGCGATATCGCCTTCGACGATCTGCGTGTGATAAAAATCCATCTGCACCTTGACGTTCGGTGCGCCCGATTCCACGCGCAGCGCATGGCCTTGGGCCTGCGTCACGAGGAAATAGCCGGGCATGTCGCGCCCGTTGATCGGCTCGATCAGCAGTTCGATGCCATGCTCGCCGACGGCCTTGGCGGCGTATTGCAGATTGGCCAGGTAGGTGGCGCGGTGCAGCGCCAGGTCGGCGCCAGCCGGCACCAGTCCCGCCATCATGTGCACGCGCGGGGTGCCCAGCGCCAGCGCATACTCGATGGCGCGCGCCACGCCCGCGCGGAACTCTTCCTCGCGGCCCGGCAGCGAAGCGATGCCGCGTTCACCCGCCACCCAGTCGCCTGGCGGCAGATTGAACAGCACGTTCTGCAGGCTGTTGTCGCGTAGCCAGCCGGCCACTTCCTGCGGCGCATGGTCATACGGGAACAGGAATTCGACGCCCTGGAAGCCGGCTTGCGCCGCAGCGGCAAAGCGCTGCGGGAACGGCACTTCATTGAACATCATGCTGAGATTGGCGGCAAAACGGGGCATGCGTGTCTCCTTGAATCTTAGATATCGAGTTTGAATGTGTGCTTCAGGTCGGCGATCTGTTCCGCGTCCAGCGGGCGGGTCGGCACATCGCGCAGCAGCAAAAACAGCTTGGCCGTCTCTTCCAGTTCCTCGGCCGCGTACACGGCCGCCTCCAGGTTCGTGCCGGACACCACCGGGCCGTGATTGGCCAGCAGCACGGCGCTATGCTTGCGCGCCATGGCGCCGATGGCACCGGCCAGCGCCGGGTCGCCGGGGCGGTGGTACGGCACCAGCGGCAAGCGTCCCACCTTCATCACAAAATACGGCGTCAGCGGCGGAATGCAATCGTCGTGGTTCAGGCCGCACATGCAGGACACCGCCGCCGAATGGGTCGAATGCAGGTGCACGATGGCGCCGGCACCGCCGCGCTGCTCATACATGGCGCGGTGCAAGAATGCTTCTTTCGACGGCGGCGCGCCGCTGATCAGGTTGCCATTCCAGTCCAGCTTGGACAGCTGGGCCGGATCGAGCCGGCCCAGGCTGGCGTTGGTGGGCGTCAGCAGCCAGCCGTCGTCCAGGCGCACGCTGAGGTTGCCGCTGCTGCCGGCCGTCAGGCCACGCTCGTACAGCGACTTGCCGAACTCGGCGATCTGTTCGCGCTGGCGCGATTCGGTGCCGCTCATGCCAGCACGTCCCAGGCCTTGGTAAAGAAATCGACGCTGCCGAAATTGCCCGACTTGAGCGCCAGCGCCAGCGGTGCGCCATCGGTCTCGCCCGATGCCGGCAAGGCTTGCGTCCACGGCACGCCAGGGTCGATTTCGGGGCCGATGCGCAGGCCCGCCACGCACAGGGCCTTGACCACCGCGCCCGAGGTTTCGCCGCCGGCGACGATCAGCTGGCCCACTCCCAGGCGCACCAGGCCCTGGGCGATGGCCGCCAGCGCCTCCTCGACCAGCGCGCCGGCCCGCGCCACGCCCAGCTGCGCCTGCACCGCGCGCACGGCGTCCGGCGTGGCGGTGGCATAGATCAGGACCGGCCCTTGCGCCAGGTGCGCGCCGGCCCATTCCAAAGCCGCCTCCACCATGCTGTCGACGACGTCGCCGCCGGCCGCCAGCTGCAAGGGATCGACATGGAACGCCGGCGCCTGTTCGCGCAAGTGCGCCACCTGCTGCTGCGTGGCCACCGAGCAGCTGCCGGAGATCACGGCGCGAAAGCCCGACGGCGGCGCCAGCTGGCCGGCCTGGCCGCTGGCCAGCGCCGCCAGCTGGCCGCGCTGGCGGAAATTCTGCGGCAGTCCCAGCGCGATGCCGGAGCCGCCCGTGATCAGTTTCAAATCGAGGCAGGCCGCGCCGATGGCTTCCAGGTCGCGGTTCGACACCGCATCGACCACGGCAAAGCGGCAACCCTGGCCGCGCAGCTCCGCAAAGCGCTGGGCGATGGCGGCGGCGCCCTTTTCCACCACGGCAAAGTCCGCCAGGCCCACCTTGGCTTGCACCTGCTGCTGCAGCACGCGCACCAGGTTCGAGTCCGTCATCGGCGTCAGGGGGTGGTCGCGCATGCCCGATTCCGCCAGCGGCACGTCGCCGACAAACAGATTGCCCTTGTAGATGGTGCGGCCATTGGCGGGAAACGCCGGGCAGGCGATCGTGAAGTCGGTATCGAGCGCCTGCATCAGCGCCTCGGCCACCGGGCCGATATTACCGCGCGCGGTCGAATCGAATGTGGAGCAATATTTAAAATAGAACTGCTTGCAACCGGCCTGCTGCAGCCAGCGCAAGGCCGCCAGCGATTCGGCCACCGCTTCCTCGGGCGCATTGGTGCGCGACTTGAGCGCGATCACCACGGCGTCCACGTCGCCGGGTGGCGGGCCTTTCGGCACACCGATCAGCTGCACCGTGCGCATGCCGGCCTTGACCAGCATGCCGGCCAGGTCGGTGCCACCCGTGAAATCGTCGGCGATACATCCCAGTAATACAGTCATGGTTCTCTTTCCTTAATTCGTCGATGCTTTCACCGGCAAGGTAATGCCGGGGAACAGCTTGATCACGGCCGAGTCGTCCTCGCCACCATGGCCGGCGGCCGAGGCCTGCATGAACATCTGGTGCGCGGTGGCCGACAGCGGCAGCGGGAACACGCTTTTTTTCGCGTAGTCCAGCACGATGCCCAGGTCTTTCACGAAGATATTCACGCTTGACAAGGGCGTGTAGTCGCCCTTCAGTATATGCGGCACGCGGTTCTGGAACATCCAGGAACTGCCGGCGCTGTTCGAGATGACTTCATACAGCGCATCCGGATCGCAGCCGGCGCGCAGGCCCAGCGCCATCGCTTCGGCGGCGGCGGCGATATGCACGCCGGCCAGCAACTGGTTGATCATCTTGACTTTCGAACCCTGCCCCGACTGTTCGCCGAGGCGGTACAGCTTGGCGCAGATGGCATCGAAAATGCCGGCGCAGGCGTCGAAGGCGTCGGGCGCGCCGGCCGCCATCACCGACATCTCGCCGCTGGCCGCCTTGGCCGCGCCACCGGAAATCGGCGCGTCGATCAGGCGCAAGCCCATCGCCGCCAGCCGCGTGCCCAGCGCTTCGGCAAATTCCGGCGCCACCGTGGCGCAGGCGATCACCACGCTGCCCGGCGCCAGCTGGCTGGCCGCGCCGTGCTCGCCAAACAGCACGCTTTCGGTCTGCTGCGCATTGACCACCACGATCAGCAGCGCCTGTACCTGCGCCGCCAGCGCGGCCGGCGAGGCCGCCGCATGGGCGCCCGCATCGACCAGCTTCTGCACGGTGTCGGGCCGCACGTCGCAGGCATGCACTTCGAAGCCGGCGCGCAGCAGCGATTGCGCCATGCCCATGCCCATCGCGCCCAGGCCGATGATCCCTACTTTTTCGATTGTTGCGCTCATTGTCTGCTCCAGTATTTATTTGTTCACCAGCTTGGCCGGCACCCGCATGATGATGATCGCGCCGATCACCAGGATGCCGGCCAGCAGGTAGATGGCGATATCGGTCGACTGCGTCAGGTCCTTGATCGAACCGATCATGTAGGGTGCGGCAAAGCCGGCCAGGTTGCCCACCGAGTTGATGGCGGCGATGCCGGCCGCGGCCGAGACGCCGCCGAGGAAAGCGGTTGGCAGGCTCCAGAACATCGGCGAGGCGGCCAGGATGCCGCCGGCGGCAATCGTCAGGAAGAAGATCGCCCAGCCCGTGTTGTCGGCGCCGGCCAGTGCGCTGCAGACGATGGCGGCGGCGCCCACGACCAGCGGGATCGCCATGTGCCAGCGGCGTTCGCGGTATTTGTCCGAGCTGCGACCCAGCAAGATCATCGAGGCCACCGCCACCGAATACGGAATCGCCGTGAACAGGCCGATATTGAGCACGCCCGTCACACCGGCCGCCTTGATCAGGCTGGGCAGCCAGAAGGTCAGCGAGTACTGGCCCATCACGCAGCAGAAATAGATCAGGGCCATCAGCCAGATGCGTGGATCGGCAAACATGGCGCGGATCGACGGATGCGACACCTTGCCCTTCGCTTCCGTCTCGATGCGCTGTTCGAGGATGACTTTTTCGTCTTCCGTCAGCCATTTCGCCGAGCGGATGCTGTTGTCCAGGTACAGCAGCACGGCCACGCCCATGATCACGGCGGGGATCGCTTCGAGCACGAACATCCATTGCCAGCCGGCATAGCCATACACGCCGGCAAAGGTTTCCATGATCCAGCCGGACAGTGGTCCGCCGATCAGGCCGGCGATGGGAATGGCCGCCATGAAGGTGCACACCATGCGTGCGCGGCGCTCGGAGGGATACCAGTAGGTCAGATACAGAATGATGCCGGGGAAGAAGCCCGCCTCGGCCACGCCCAGCAGGAAGCGCATGATGTAGAACATGGTCGGCGTGGTGACGAACATGAAGGCGCCGGAAATGATGGCCCAGGTGATCATGATGCGGGCGATCCAGACGCGCGCGCCTATCTTGTGCAGCATCACATTGCTGGGCACCTCGAACAGGAAATAGCCGAGGAAGAACACCCCGGCGCCCAGGCCATACACGGTTTCGGAAAATTGCAGGTCGGCCAGCATCTGCAGCTTGGCGAAGCCCACGTTCACGCGGTCGAGGTAAGCGACGATGTAGCAGACCATCAGGAAGGGAATGATGCGCCAGGTGACCTTGCGGTACACGGCGTCATCAATGGATTTTTGCGCTGCGGCGGCGCCAGCCGGCAAACCCGGCTGTGCTTGGGATAGTTCCATGCGTGTCTCCTGATTGAGATAAGCGACCTTGCCTGGTTTTTTTTAGACCACCGGAGGTGGCTGGCAAGTTGTCTATAATTTGTATGGCTGTATGTTATGTGTGTGTTTTATGTGTGTCAAGCTGTATATTTCATATAATGTCAGCAAGCACTTTCAAGCCCGCCCGATTTTTTACCGCCAGCACAAGGACACTCCGATGGACCGCTCGTTCAGTTTTACCCTGCCCGCCCCCGAACCGGCCGCCGGCAGCTTTGCCGCCGGCACCCTGGGTGCGCGGGTGGCGGCACGGCTGCGCCAGCAGATCCAGAACGACGGCCTGGCGGGCGGCACGCGCCTGCCGTCGGAGCAGGCGATGGCCAGCCATTTCGGCGTCAGCCGCACGGTGCTGCGCGAAGCGATCGCCCTGCTGCAGGTGGACGGCGTGGTGGCCACGCGCAAGGGCAGCGGCACCTTTGTCTGCGTGCAGGATGCCATCAAGGGCGGCGAGCGCGGCGATGCATTGACGGAACAGTCGGTGCAGTCGCTGCTGAACCTGATCGAAGTGCGCCAGGGCCTGGAAGCGGAGATCGCCGCGCTGGCCGCCGTGCGCCGCACGCCGGGCCAACTGGCCGAGATCGAACACGCGCTGCGGCGCATCGAGGAAGCGGTGGCGGCCGGCGTCGATGGCGTCGAGGAAGACGTGCGGCTGCACCTGTGCATCGCCGAGGCGACGGGCAACCCCTACTGGCCGAAATTCGTCGCCATGTTCGCCGACCCGATCCGCTCGGCCGTGAAGGTAACGCGCGCCAACGAAGCGCGGCGCGCCGATTTTTCGGTCGAAGTGCGCTGCGAACATGAAAAGATCGTCCAGGCGATCGCCGCCGGCGACCCGCAGGCGGCGCGCCAGGCGGCGATGGAACACATGCAGCACGCGGCCGAACGGGTGCGCCTGGCCGACCGCGAATTCTGGCGCGGCGACGGCGGCGCGCTGGCGCGCACGCTGGGGCGCGATCCCATCATGCAAAAATAAGCGCAGGCACGACCTACACCGGCCGCTTTTGCCTGGCGATGCTCGCCGCCAGCATGTCGAACAAGGTGCGTGACGCCGGCGGCATCGCGTGCTGGTGCTTGCTGATCAGGCCCAGCGTGCGTTTCACGGCAGGGTTGACCAACGGCACGCCGACCACCATGCTTTGCCGTTCCGGCAGGATCGACAGCGCGGGCACCGCCGCCACGCCCAGGCCCGACTCCACCAGCGCCAGCACGCCTGACACGTGGTTGATCTCGCACGAGATCCACGGATGTTTTTCCACGCCGGACAGCGCGGCATCGAGCACGCTGCGGTTGCCGCTTGACTTGGCCACCGCGATATAGCGTTCATTGACGGTATCCTTCCAGCTCAGCTTCTTGCGTTTGGCCAGCGGATGATCGTGCCGCATCGCCAGCACATAGCTCTCGACATAGATGGGCTGGAAATGGATTTCCGGGTTTTCGGCGCCCGTAAAACAGATGCCGAAATCCGCCTCGCCGGCCAGCACGAGGTTGAGCACGTCCTGCGCGCTTTCGTCATGCACGCGCACGCGAATTTTCGGAAACTGCGTGCTGAAGCGCTTGAGCACGTCGGGCAAGAAATGCCACACGGCCGATGGCACGCAGGCGAATGTCACCGTGCCGGTGCGGTGCGCGGCCAGGTCGGCCACCCCCAGCACGGCGTCTTCGAGGCCATTGAGCGCATCGCGCACGTTCACCAGGAATACCTGCCCGATATTGGTCAGCTGCACGCGCCGGGTGGTGCGTTCGAACAGCCTGACCCCCAGCGCATCTTCCAGTTTTTCAATCCGGCGGCTGAGCGCCGGCTGCGAGATGAACAGATCGGCGGCGGCCTGGCGAAAGCTGTTGCGCTCGGCCACGGCGACAAAGGCCTGCAGATCGTGGAGATCGTAATTGATGCGCTGCATGCATTAATCCCTGGAAAAATTGCAATTATCAAATTATGCCACTTCAACGATGATGGGCCATTCATCATCGGAGGAGACAAGATGTTTCAACATAAGCTGGTGCGGCGCTCCGCACCCATGCTGGCCGGCCTGATGCTGCTGGCCACCGGCGCGGCGCACGCCGCCGAGATCCGCGTGGTCAGCTCGGGCGGTTTCGCCCAGGCCTACAAAAACCTGGCGCCCGCCTACGAGCGCGCCAGCGGCGACCATCTGCTGTCCGAATGGGGGCCGTCGATGGGCACCACCAACCATGCCATTCCCGCGCGGCTGGCGCGTGGCGAACAGATCGACGTCGTCATCATGGTCGGCGATGCGCTCGACAAGCTGATGCGGGAAGGCCGCCTGGTGCCCGGCAGCAAGGTGGTGCTGGCGAACTCGCCGATTGCCTGCGCGGTGCGCCACGGCGCGCCCATGCCCGACATCAGCACCACCGAGGGCCTGCGCAGCGCCTTCCTGCAGGCAAACAAGGTGGCTTATTCGGACAGCGCCAGCGGCGAATACATCGAGCAGCAGCTGATGCACAAGCTGGAGATCACGCAGCAGATGCAGGGCAAGGCCGCGAAAATTCCCGCCACCCCGGTCGGCGAGATCATCGCCCACGGCCAGGCCGATTTCGGCTGCCAGCAGCGCAGCGAACTGATGCCGGTCGCAGGCATCGATATCGTCGGACTGCTGCCGGCGGAGGTGCAGCTGATGACCGAGTTTTCAGCCGCGCTGGTGCGTGACGCCAGGCAGCCGGAAGCCGGACGCGCCCTGCTGCGCTTCCTCGCCGCGCCGGCCAACGCCGGCGCAATCGAGGCCACCGGCCTGCTGCCGGCAGCGGCGGCACGCAGCGCAAGCACGCACTAACCACCTCCCTTCATCATTGATCATCAGGTAAACCATGGCCATTCCATCGACCGCCACACCCGACATCGCGTCGGTCGCGCCGCAAGAACCGCTGCGCGCGCCCTCGCGCATCGGCACCGTCATCCGCGTGACGAGCGGAAACTTCATCGAAATGTACGATTTTTTCCTGTTCGGCTTTTACGCGACGTATATTTCCAGGGCGTTCTTCCCCGCCACCAGCGAATTCGCCGGGCTCATGATGACCTTCGCCACCTTCGGCGCGGGCTTTTTCATGCGCCCGCTGGGCGCCATCCTGCTCGGCAGCTATATCGACCGTATCGGCCGGCGCAAGGGCCTGGTGCTGACCCTGGCCATCATGGCTTCCGGCACGGCGCTGATCGCCTTCGTGCCAGCTTACGCCACCATCGGCCTGCTGGCGCCGTTGCTGGTGCTGACCGGGCGTTTGCTGCAAGGCTTCTCGGCTGGCGTCGAGCTGGGCGGCGTATCGGTGTATCTGTCCGAGATGGCGACACCCGGCAACAAGGGTTTTTACGTCAGCTGGCAATCGGCCAGCCAGCAGGTGGCCGTGATCTTCTCGGCCGCGCTGGGCTATTTCCTGAACCAGACCCTGAGCCCTGCCTTCATCGCGGACTGGGGCTGGCGCATCCCGTTCTTCATCGGCTGCTCGATCATCCCGGTGGTGTTCTACATCCGCAGCTCGCTGCAGGAGACCGAGGCCTACCTGGCGCGCAAGTCGCATCCGACCTTCCGGCAAATGATCAAGACCATCAGCCTGAACTGGCCGCTGGTGGTCACCGGCGCGATGCTGATCGTGCTGACGACGGTGGCCTTCTACCTGATCACCGTCTACACGCCGACCTTCGGCAAGAGCGTGCTCAAACTGAGCACCGAAGACAGCCTGCTCGTCACGCTGTGCATCGGCCTGTCAAACTTCATCTGGCTGCCGGTGATGGGCGCGCTATCCGACCGCATCGGACGCTGGCCGATCATGGCGGCATGCGCCGCGCTGACCATGCTGACGGCGTATCCGTCCCTGTCCTGGCTGGTCAACCATCCCAGCTTCGACCATATGCTGATGGTCGAGTTGTGGCTGTCTTTTCTCTATGGCAGCTACAACGGCGCCACCATCGTCGCGCTGACGGAAATCATCCCGGCCAGCGTGCGCACCACCGGTTTCTCGCTGGCCTACAGCCTGGCCACCGCGCTGTTCGGCGGCCTGACACCGCTGGTGTCGACCTTGCTGATCGAGGGCACCGGCGACAAGGCGGCGCCAGGCTACTGGATGGCCGGCGCCGGCGCCATCAGCCTGCTGGCCACGTGGCTGATCTATCGCGGCATCGTCAAGGAACGCCATCCGGCCGCGGCCTGATGCACCGCATCCGGCAACACCCGCTCCCCGTCTTTTTTTGGCGGGGGCCAAGAAAATGGCCCTCTGATGGTCTTGCCGGACAAATCGGTGCCGGAAGGCGTGGCGCGCAACCGTTTCCATTTCCCCGAGGAGATGGGCGACGACCTGTATATCAGGGTCATCAACGGCGGCACCGGGATGTTCAACACGCCCGACACCAGCCAGCTGCCGGCGCGGCCGCTGGCCATTTCCGGCCCTCAGGCCGCTTGCGCCACCTGCGTCAGCAGTGCCGTCACTTCGTCCAGCATCACCGGCTTGGTCAGGTGATGCGCCATGCCGGCATGCCGGCTGCGCGCGCGGTCGTCTTCCGTGCCCCAGCCGCTCAGCGCCACCAGGCATGCCTGGTTCAAGGCAGGGTGCGCCCGCAAGTCGCGCGCCAGATCAAAACCGTTCAGATGGGGCATGCCGAGATCGAGAAATACCAGGTCGGGCTGGAATGCCAGCGCGGCCGCGACGGCCTTTGGCGCTTCCAGCACCACGCTGCTGGCATGGCCCAGTTGATCGAGCAGCAACGCCAGCATGTGCGCCGCATCCGCATTGTCGTCGACCACCAGGATGCGCAGGGCGCGCGCCGGCATCAGCGTGGCGTGTGCGCCATCGCCGGCCGCATCCGGCGCCATCTCGGCGAGCATCGGCAGGCGCACGGTAAATACCGCACCGCCACCCTCGCCCGGGCTGGCCACCTCGATGCTGCCGTCATGCATTTCGGCCAGCTGTTTTGCCAGCGCCAGGCCGACGCCCAGCCCGCCTTGCGAACGCTCCATGCCGGAATCGACCTGGGTAAACAGCTCGAAAATGCCGGACAACATCGCCGCCGAATGCCGATGCCCGTATCGCGGACATGGATCAGCACTTCCCGGCCAGCGGTTTCCACCGCCAGCGCGATCCTGCCGCCAGGCGGCGTATATTTGGCCGCATTGTTGAGAAGATTGCTGACGATCTGGGCCAGGCGCGTCAGGTCGGCATCGAGCCACACGGCCTGCTCGGGAACGGTGACCGTGAACTGATGACGGGCGGCATCGATCAGGGGGCGGCTGGTATCGATGGCGCTATGGATGACAGCGTCGAGCGCGATGCGCGCGCGCTTGAGCGTGACCATGCCGCGGCTGATGCGCGAAACGTCGAGCAGGTCATCGATGATGCGCACCATGTGGCCCAGCTGGCGCTCCATCATCGTCAGGATGCGCGGCGCCTGCTCGGGCTTGCCGATCCGGAGGATGGACAAGCCGGTCTGGATCGGCGCCAGCGGGTTGCGCAGCTCATGCGCCAGCGTCGCCAGGAATTCATTCTTGTAGCGGTCGGCCTCGACCAGCCGGCTGGCATGGTTGCGCAGGGCCTCGGCCGAGGTATTGCGTTCGATAAGGTCGGCGGCCTGGCGCGCCACGATGTCGAGCAGGCGCAGGTCGCGCTCCGGCGGCTGGTGGCAATGCGTCCAGTGGGTGGTGATCATGCCGACCAGCCGGCCATCGCGCGTCAACAGCGGCGTCGATTGGGCCGAGCGTACACCCGCCTTGCGAAACGCGGCCAGGTCGTCGCTGCCGGCGATGAAGTCGCAGTCTTCGAAGTCCGGCACGATCACCCGCTGGCCCAGGTCGAGCGCCCTGCCGCAGGTGGTGGCCCGTCCCGGATAGACCCACTGCCAGAAGGCGACCGCTTCCTCCTTGAGACCGACATTGGCGATCATCTGCAGTTCGCCACGCAAGGGATCGTAGCGCTGCATGCTGCCGAAATCGGAACGCATGATGACCGTGGCGGCCTCCACCAGATGCTGGTACAGTTCGCCGACGCTGTCCTCATCGATCAGCATGGCGCTGACGCCATGCAGCAAACGCGCATCGAACAGCTCCGCTTCCAGTTCCCGCTTTTGCGCCTCGGCCAGGACCAGCTGCTGGCTCAGTTCGGCCACGCGCAATTCCAGCGCCTGCTCCGAACCGCGCAAATCCGGTGCCTCACGATAGACGACGCTACTGTTCAACATATTTTTCCTTTCGCACCAGTAAATGGTGCCAGCCTCGATTATAGCGGCTGCTGCGGCGCGCCATTCAAGCCTCAGGGATAGCCGGGCCGGCGCATCCGGAACAGGCTGTCCGCCCTGACTTCAAAATAATCGGCCGGACCGCCACCGCGCAAGATCGGTGCGGCCGCCGCCGTGTCGTACACGCCATCGACGAGCAGATGGCGCGCGATATGCACGCCCACCACCTCGCCCAGCACCAGCCAGCTGCCGACACCGTCGCCATTGAGGCCCTGCAGTTCGATGATCTGCGTGCGTCGGCATTCGAACGACACCGGACTCTCCAGCACGCGCGGCACATTGACGATGCGCGAGGCAAGCGGCGTCAGGCCGGCCAGCGCGAATTCGTCCACTTCCGGCGGCGCCGCCGCACAGCTGGCGTTCATCGCCTCGGCCAGCGGCCGCGTGGCCAGGTTCCACACGAACTCGCCGTTTTCCTCGATATTGCGCAAGGTGTCCTTGCGGCCGATACTGGCAAAGCCGATCAGCGGCGGCGTGTAATTGAAGGCATTGAAAAAGCTGTAGGGCGCCAGGTTGAGCACGCCGGCATTGCTGCGCGTGGCGATCCAGCCGATGGGACGCGGCCCGACGATGGCGTTGAAGGGATCGTGCGGCAGGCCGTGGCCCTGCGCAGGTTCGTAAAAATGGCGATCGTCGGTCATGCAATTCCTGTCGTGTGTAATGGGGGCCGGAACGACAGCTTAACAAAATCACCGCCCGGGCGCGTATGGCGCTACCTCGGGTGGCGCCATACGCACACTGTGCGAAAGCGGTTTACAGCGTTGTTGCAAATTTGCATACTGGTGGCACCTTACTTCTGGGAAACATGAAACAGATGAGCACCGTCACTGCGCAAGATCACTTTGTTTTCCAGCGGCGCCGTCAGAGCCGGACCATCGCCGCCCTGGCCGTCTTGCACCTGGCGCTGTTCTGGGCGGTCACGCGGCCAGTACACCAGCGCGTGGAACACGACGGACGCATCTGGCTGCAGCTGATGCCGCCACTGCCGCCAACGAGAGAATCTGTTGCGCCTGCTGAACCCAAGTCCGAGCCTGCGCCGCCGCCCCTGCCGGTGTTCCGTGCCGATCCTGCCATCACGCCATCTGCACCCAAGGCCGCACCTGCCCCCACACCGCAAGACGACGCCCTGCCAGCCGAAGCGGCGCCGGCGGCACCCAGGGCCAGTACCCTTACCCTGGCAGAGCAGGCCCGGCAAGCGGCCGGCGCCATCGACCGCCAGCTGCGCGCCGAACATCCGCAGGAGTTCGTCGCGCCGGCCGATACGCCGCAGACGCGCCTGGCGAAAGGCTTCGCGGAAGCGCATGCGGCGGTCAAGCCAAAATGGCATGAGGCGGCCCGCATCGAGCTGTGGAGCGCACCGAACGACCCCAAGCGCATCTACCGCGTCATCACGGCGGCCGGCGAATACTGCATCTACCTGCCCGACAAGGGCAGCATGTCGCTGAACCTCAGCGCCAGGTCCGGCCATGCCAGTTTTGGCGAAGGCAGGGCGGCGCCCTGTCCGATCAGGTTTTAAGCGTCATGCTCCTGCGGGGTGGCCGCATATTGCTGCGCCCAGGCATGCGCTCCGGCCACATCCATCTGCAAGCTGGCATAGGATTTTTTCAGCAAGTGCTCGGGCAGCGCCCAGTCCCATTTTTCCCTGCGCAGATTGAAGGCGCCCGCCAGCAGTTTCTGCGCGTCAGGCGGCGGCTGGCTGGCAAACGCCCGCAGACATTGCGCGATCCTCTGCTGGCCGGTCTCCTTGGCGAAAATCTCGATCGCAGGTCCCGATACCGAGACGCTCAAGCCGGCCTTGCGCAGCACTGCGGCCAGCGCTTCGTTCTGTTTGTCGCCTAGCCAGGTCAGCAGATAGATATTGCTTCCCATGCTCAGCATCACACGTTGATCCAGGCGACAACGCGCATAGCTGTCGCGCCCCTCCTGCAGCAAGAGAACGGCAGCGGCATCGAGAAAATGCGGCACCGCGGTGCCACGGTACAGGTCGCGCATGCGTTCCCTGATCTTGGCATGCCGGTGCCCTTTGCCGCCGGTAAACACCGGCGCCTTGCCGATCGATGTCTTGCTGACCAAAATGGTTTTACCGTCGTCGTCGATTGTCTCGACACGCCAGGTTTTTCCTGCAAACACGATGTAGTCACCGATCGATACGCTGCTCGACACCGGCAGGGAACCCAGCACGCGGCTATCGCAGACCACGCGATATTCTTCTTCCGCCGCAAACGCGGCATAAAAAGAATAGTGATTGACGATGCGCTCGCCTTTTGCCCCATGCAGCAGCACACCGGATGCGTCCTGCTGTATCAGTTCGAGCTTGCCCATATGGCGCAACATATCGAGAAAATCAGCTTTGTCCAAGGCGGGAAAGGGACCTTGCACACACAGCGTACGATAGGCGTCACCAGCCTGTACGCCGCCACGCTGGGCAATCAGGGACAGCAGTTGCTGGATCAGGGTTGAAAAGTGCAAGCCATCCGTCTGCGGCGGTTCGACCCACTTGTCTTCCAGCAGGCTGACCATCGCAGCGAACGTAAACAGCCCTGTACGCAACTGCACATCGAGGGTGGAATCCTTCATCAACGCCTGTTCCGTGACATAGCCGCGCAAGATGGCCGGTTCGCCGGGGCGTCGCCCGGAACGACCCAGGCGCTGGCGCATGCTGGCCACCGATGGCGGAGAGCCGATCTGGGCAATGCTTTTGACGGCGCCGATATCGATGCCCAATTCCAGCGTATTGGTGCAAATGGCGGTCGCATGGCTAGCCTTGTTCTTGAGCGCCGCTTCGGTTTCTTCCCGTATGTCACGCGACAGGTTGCCGTGATGCGGCCAGAATTCGTTGGCGATATGCTGCTGCTCGCACAGCCGGCCCAGAGCATGGGCGTATTCCTCGACCAGCCCGCGGGTATTCGGAAAGACCAGGTTGTTCGAACCGCGCAAGGTGTCGAACAAATGACGGACGATGGAACTGGTCGTGACGGCGGCAGCATCCTGCTGCTCTGCCGGCAAATGTGCGGGCTCCACATAGCCCTTGATTTCAAGCTGCAGACGCACAGGATCGGCATTCGAATTGATGGTCTCGACCGCGCCACCACCGCGCAGGCGCAAGAATTCGGCCGCCATGCCAAGATCACCCAAGGTCGCGGACAGGCCGACCCGCACCACCTTGCGCCCCACCGCCAGTTCCATGCGCTGCATCAGCGACTGCAGCTGCTTGCCGCGCTCGCTACCGATAAAGGCATGCAGCTCGTCAACCACGATATAGCGCAGCCTGGCAAACAACTGCGGCACCTGGAAGCCGCGATTGCACAGCATCGCTTCGAGCGATTCCGGCGTAATCAGCACCACGCCCGAGGATTGCTTGAAAAAGCGGTTTTTTGACGACGATGAAATATCGCCATGCCAGGGCCAGACGGGAATCTCCAGCTGTTCGCACAGCCGTTCCAGGCGCATGAACTGGTCATTGATCAGGGCCTTGATCGGACTGATATAGATGCACAGGCCGGTGTCCCGGGTATTGGCCAGCAAATGCGTCAGGATGGGAAAGAAAGCGGCCTCGGTCTTGCCGGCGGCAGTAGCGGCGGCAATCAGCACATCGCGGTCGCAGCCGATCAGCGCCGGAATCGCCCGCTCCTGCGCGTCGCGCAAGACGCTCCATTTTTCTGTCCATATCCAGCGCTGGATGCGTACGTCCAGCAAGCTGAATGCGGTCGATGCGCGCTGTTCGCCGGCGGACACGGTCAGATCCGGAAGCCGGCGAAATCTTCGTCCGCTTCCAGCTGGGCGTCGGCTGCGCCGCCGGTATCGGCAAACACATCGACCTGCTCCAGCAACGCTTGCCAGCGTGCCGACGGATTTTGCTCCAGTACCGCCAGCAAGCCGACAAAGGACGTGATGGTGGTACGCGGCGTCCTGAAATAGGCCTCGCCGACGCGCCTTGCGCAATGCTCCATGAAGGCGTGAATCGCTTCGTCAGGCAGGGCGAATTTCTCGGCCACGCCATATGCATGGACGTTGCGCACTTTTTGCAGCAAGACATAAAAATCTTCGGGGGTCAGGCTGGCCAGGCGCAGCACCGGGCCGCTGTAATCGACCAGGCCCGCCGTGGCAAAGGTATTTTCCGCCAGGCGGCTTTGCAATGCGGGATAGCTGAACAGGCCACGGCGCGGATCTTGCAAAAACTCAGGCGTGCCACCCAGGATAAAACCGAGTCCTTCGGTATTGCCCTGCAAGGTGTCATTCAGGATGCGCAGGATTTGCTCGTAGTTGGCATTGCGCGCGGCGGTATTGGCCAGCTTGTACAAATTGACCAGTTCATCGAGACAGACGACAAAGCCCGTAAAGCCCGCCAGGCGCACGAAGCGCGCAAACAGCTTGAGCTGGTCGTAGAACGAGGCATCGTCGACGATGGCCCGCACGCCCAGCGCCTGGCGCGCTTCGGTCTTGGTATTGAATTCGCCGCGCAGCCAGCGGATGGCGTCGGCCTTCAATTGTTCATTGCCCGTCTCAAAACCTTGGTAATACGCGGCAATCACATCGGCAAAATCAAAGCCATTGACCATCTCCGTCAGGTGTTCAAGCTTCTGGCGTATCACCGTTTCGGTCGCCACGCCCTGCGCCGCCGCTTCGGTTTTCGCCGTCGAGACAAATTTCTCGACGATGCCCGTCATCGCGCCGCCATCCGGCTTGGTGCGTGTGGACAGGTTGCGCATCAATTCGGCATACAGCGAGCGCGCCTGCCCACCCGTGGCATGCAGGCGCCGGTCCGGATTCAGGTCGGCATTGGCAGTGACCAGTTTCTTTTCCATCGCCACGGCGCGTATCAGGTTCAGGAAAAACGTCTTGCCGGAACCATACTCCCCGATCACGAAACGGATCGCCGAGCCACCGTCGACAAGCCGGTCCAGATCGGCCACCAGTGTTTCTATCTCATGCTTGCGGCCCACCTGTATCAAGTGCTGCCCGACGCGTGGCACCACACCGGCACGCAAGGACTGGAGGACGGCATCGCGGTCCCTGGGGCGGATAGGTGGCAAACTCATGGCGCGATTCTTTCGTGGATGTCGGGATTGATGTCAATCGGGTCGTTGCCTTCCGAACAAAGGCAGTCGTAGGCGTCGAGGCAGGCTTCATTGAGATGTTCCAGCGCACCGTCGAGCATCATGTCCAGGCTGCGCGCCAGCGCTTCCAGCTCGCTGCGCGGCCAGGACGAACGGGCCAGGAGCTGGCGCATGAATGCCGTGTGCGCCGCATCGAGCCCGGGCACGCCGCCTGACGCAGGCGTACTGGCAGGCACGATTGCCGCAGGCTCGGGCACGGGGTCATCGACGAAAATATTACCTAGCAAAACGGCCAGTTTTTCGTTATCGCTGTGTAATTGGGCTATACGCGCGATATCGAGCGTGACCACGCCGGCAGGGGGGCGGTCGCATACGGTAGCGTGATTTGTTGCCGGTGCCATTGCGCTGCCGTGCAAGGCAACATACAGTTTTTTACTGTCGACATCGAGAAAGGCATACAGCCGCTCCAGCACGGCTACCTCGGCACGCGGCATATGGGCGGCAGTGCCGGCGATGCGCACGATGAACGCGGCGCACGCTTCGCGCGCCGCCTCTCCAGCGGCCGCCACCTTGCGCCGCATCGCAGTAGGCAGCAGCGGTTCTTGCCGCAGCAATCGCGCACGCGCCATCAGCCTGCGCTGTTGCAACGTTGGCAGTTGCGTCCAGGAGGCTATCTGCGCGTCGAGCACCACCAGTTTTTCATCGCTGAACACGTCGTTGAGCTGCGCCTGCATGATCAGCAGTTCCAGCGCCAGCGTGGCAACCGGGTCTTCCACCGGCGCGCCTTTATCGGGGTGGGCGACGGGCATCAGGAACAGCGCCACGACCTGGTCCCCACCATGCTTGCCCGTCGTCGACAGCTCGGGTTCGGTTGCCACTTGCACCGAGGCCAGGGCATTTACCAGTGTGTTCACTATCTCGCTGCTGAGCACCGCTTGCGCATTAAAACGGCTGGCCAGCGACGCCAACGGCAACGCCATGGCACCATCGGCCAATGCCGTCCTGATATCATGCAGAGCTTGCATTGCCGATGGCGGCCAGATGGCCAGCGGCAAATGCACCAGCGCTTCCAGCGCATGGCGTTGTTCGGGAAAACGCCCGACAAAACGGCTATAAGCGTCGAGTTCGGCTGCGCAAGCATCGACGACTTTTTGCAGGAAATTGACGGGGCCATCCATGGTGCGCACATCAGGAACATCGCCTGTCTCGACAACAATCCCCTCGGTGCCTCGCATGGCATAAGACGCTGGCATATACACGCATTTCAGCCTGGTTGCCGTCGGCCGTATCTTGATACGGTCGCCATGCTTGGCAACATACGTCTTCAGAAAGAGCGCGTGGAATTGTTCAGGGCAACGGATGGCTGCCGTACGCAGCATGATGGACGGCTCGTGCTGCACCCAGGCCCAGGCCAGCTGTACCGGAATCGGCTGCTGGTCGGCCACGGCTTGACCGATGGCGAGACGCAGATACATGGGCATCACGGCGCCGGCAGGAAATTCCGGCATCGCTTGCAGATACAACTGCGGCGGCGCCTGTAACAGGTTGACTATTTCCAGAAAGTCGCTACATTGCCTGTGAAATAACGACGATTTTTTCCCATAATGTTTTAACAGACGCAGCAATTCTTTTGCAATCTGCGGCAACTCCGAAGCAAGTGCCTTGTCGAACTTGTAGTCAAGCAGAACCCGGCGTTCCAGGCCAAAGAAAAACAGCCAGATATTCGCGATATCGGCCTCCGGTCCACTACGTCCGTCAGCCAGCCATTTCAAATAGGCACCGCGAGCGCGCGGTGACACGTCGGAATAATTGGGCCAGTCATTGTGGGTATGCGCCTCGTTGTAATCAGCAAGCAGATCGACCGTTTTCAGGGGATCGATCAGGCAGGGATCCGGCGTGCCATATTGTCCTGGCAAGCGTTCTCCGACGTAAACCATGCCTGAAGGAATCGATAAACCGGCAACGGTGACCGCATCATTGCGTGCAAACCAGCGCGCCATGATTGGCTCGGCAGGTGGCGGGGGAATGCGAAAGCCGGCAGCCTCGGAAGAAGAATGCGCGTCATCTGAACTGTATTGCACCATCGATGTCGCCTTGCTCTCGTTAGTGGTTGTTTCTTCCAGCACGCCTGCCGTGCCAGATGCCGCGCATGTCGCACTGATTGTTTTCAACACTTCATCTTGCTCAAATAAAGCGCCATGCTCGCTGGCCCGACGAATCCGATATCGCAGATAAACATACAGTATGCCGGCACACACTGAAATCAGCCCTGCCAGTCTTCCGAAGAACAGCATCAGGAAGACGACAACAATGCCAGCCACCAACGCCAAATAAAAGAGCAAGCCGTGCTGTCGAAAATGCATCAACCGGCTCCCCGTATCCAATCGCGAGTTTCTGGAATTACCTAATTGTTATTTCCAAATGCTAACATGAGTTCGGCAACTTCATGACAGCAATCAATATGCTAGGCTGGCGCAGTATGCAGCTCACGGCACCGCTGCCGCATTGAGCGTCAACTCCATCAGCGCCCCTTTTTCCCACGAGCCTATGGCCACCAATGGCGTACCCGGCAAGAACGCCAGCGCACACGGATAGATGAAAGCCAGCTCCTGCCGCAGTGCCAGTCCGGGCCAGCCATAAAACTCCAGCTTGCCCTTGCCGATGCGCCCTACCGTATCGCCGTCGGGTGACCAGCACAGCGTATTGCCGGTGCCGCCGCCCTGCCCGGCGGGCGTGCTGGCCAACTGCCGGCCATCGGCCAGCGCAAACACCGACAGCTGTTCGAGGCCGTCAACGCGGTGCAGCGCCGCCAGGTAGCGGCCATCGGTCGAAGCGGCAATCGAGCTCAGGCCAGCCAGCGACAGCACGGTGCGGCCGGCGCCGGCCTGCAGGGGCCATTCCCATACGGTGACATAATCGGGCGGCTGCGCCTGCCCTTCTTCCACCGATTTCACGCCGTGCAGGACCAGCAGGCGCTGGCCGCCGTCGATGGCGCTCACGCCGCGCAGCATTTCGCCGCGATGCTCGTGCGCGAAGACGACCTCGCCGGTAGCCGCTTCCCGTACCTGCAGGCGGCCGTTCCAGCCGCCGTCGGCGAGGTATTGTCCGCACGGCGACCAGGCCGGGCCGCTGCCTTCGCCATCCTGCTTGTTGCGGAAGTTGACGATCACGTCGCCCGACGCCGCATCGACCACCGCCATCAGGCCGGTGGTGCTTTTCACGGCCAGCCGGCCGCCATCCGGCGAAAACGCCATGGCCGAGCAATGGGGCACCGGCTTGCCGCGCCACAGCTTCTGGCGCGCCGCCACGTCCCACAGGATCAGGTCGTGGCCGAGCACGGCCAGGCGCGTGCCGTCGGGCGAAAACCGCACGCTGTAGGCGCAGCCCAGGTTCAGCGGTTTCACCTTCATGGGCGATCCAGGCGATACACGACGCTGTCGAGGTCGTAGTGTTTTTCCATGCCTGTGTAGCGCATGCCCAAGCGTGTCATGACCTTGATCGATGCGGCGTTATCGGGGTGGGCCACGGCGACCACGAACGGTGCGCCAACCACCTTGAAGGCATGGTCGACGATGGTGGCGGCCGCTTCGCTGGCATATCCCTTGCCCCATCCCGCGCGTGCCAGGCGCCAGCCGATTTCGTGCGGCTGCGCCTTGTCGCCGCCGATGTGCTGCAAACAGGCCAGGCCGACCATGACGTCGTCATCCTTGCGCATCAGGGCCCACCACGAATAGCCCCACTCGCTCCAGCGCCCCATGATGCGGGCGACGGCGGCGCGCGTGTGCTCTTCCGTCTCGGGCTGGCCGGCGTTGAGGTAAGTCATCACCTCGGTATCCGAGTTCATGGCGTGCATGGCCTCGTAATGTGCTTCGGTGACGGGTTCGAGGCGCAGGCGCGCCGTATGCAGGATGGTCATGCGCAATTCCTTCAGGCGAAAAAAAACTAGGTCAGCACATTTAGCTCATCGCACAGTTTCTCCAGTCCCGCCAGATAGTGGGCGGGATCCTTG
>NZ_JAFCTQ010000057.1:0-29045 GCF_049896105.1 Janthinobacterium sp. PSPC3-1
TCTTGTTGTCATGTTCAACTCCTCAGGTGGTGTATTTTCCACCTATCGAGGTGTCCGAGCAAATTAGACCACAGCAGTGCGTTATGCAGATGCGGATCGGTCGACGTTCAGTATATCCGTGCGATCGGATGAGGTTGGCTGAGACAGTGCCAGACAACAAAAAACCCGCCAAGCTTGTAAGCATGCGGGTTTTGATGTTTGGTCAGACGTTGTACTACTTAATCTTGGTGCCGGGAGCCGGAATCGAACCGGCACGCTGTTTCCAGCGCGGGATTTTGAGTCCCGTGCGTCTACCTATTCCGCCATCCCGGCAACGCGAGACGCATTATTACTGATTTATCGTGATCCGGCAAGTTTTTTGCTTTATCTATCATTTATACCGTTTGCGCGACATCCTGCCAGCCATGCAAAACGCCGCCGCAGGCGTAAGCCCGGGGCGGCGTTGTGGGCGCTACAGCAGCTTAGGCAGGGTTATGAACCGAGCTCAGCTGGCGGGCGATGATGTCGTGGTTGAGCCAGACGACGGGCGCTTGCGGGTCCGACATGGCGTGGAACATCAGCGGGCCGGTGCCTTCCAGTACCAGCGAGCTCAGGTGGTCTGTGATCAGTTCCTTGCGGTCCTTGTGCAGCTTGGTGATGTCGTCCGAGGTGCCGATCATCACTTCGGCCAGTTCCGGCGTGTTGTCCATCGGCCAGGCGGCGAAGTTGCGGAAGTGGACGCTGGTGGCGTCGCCGTTGTAGGCGGCGATGCGGTCGAGCAGGTCTTGCAGCGAGGTGCCGTCTTCCAGCAGGGCCTGGCAGGTTTCCCATTGCTGTTCGGCCCAGGCGCCGCCGCCTTCTTTTTTCAGGGCGTCAAGCAGGGGGAACAGCGACAGTTCCACGCCGACGAAAATGTCGGACGAATTGGTGCGGATTTCCGGGCAGTTGAAGACGGTGGCCTTGATGCCGTTGTCCCACGCCGCCTTGGCCACGTTTTCCAGGCGCATCTTGGCCAGGCCCTGGGTGTAGTTGCTGTAGGTTTGCCACTGGTACTTGCCGTCGATCAGGATCTCGGTGCCGTGGTAGCCGTAGGCGCTGTAGCGGACCTGGCCGCCGGCCTGCTCGATGCGGGCGCGGATGGCGGCGCTGCCGTCGATCAGGTGCTGCAGGGTGTTGGCGGTGACTTCGTCGAAGTTCATCAGGATCAGCTTGCCCAGGTCGCTGTCGAGCAGGGCGCGCGAGGACATGAAGCGTTCGCCGCGGCCTTTGTAGATGCGGTTGGCGATCGCCAGGAAGACCTTGACCTTCGGAATGCCGCCGGCCATGGTGTGGGCGAAATAGACATTGCTGCCGTCAGGAATCAGGCTGTCCAGCTCGGCCATGGCTTTTGCCACCGAGGCCGTGAAGCGGGCCGTGCCAGCTTCGCGCGAACGCTCGATTTTTTCCCAGTCCAGTTTGTCTTCCTGCCAGCTTTTCAGCGTCAGGTCGGACAGCAGCGCGGTCGGGGTCGGCTCGCCTTCCGGTGCGTCGAGGTCGAAACCGGCCATCAGCGGCACGTTGATGATGCGGCCACCGAGGTTGGCTTCGGCTTCGGCCAGTTCTTCCGCGTTCAATGGGCGCAGCGCCAGGTTTTCATCGCGGCGGCCGACCGTCATGCCGACGATGTTCATGCCCGCCTTGCGCGCCTCGTCCAGCAGGCCATTGACATAGCCCCGGCCGAACAGCTCGCCAAACAGCACAAAGGTATCGCCTTTGCGGAAGATGTTTTTTTGCGGAATGTCTCTTAAGGACGTGATCTCGGTCATGGTGTCAATTCATTCTAAAAATAACAGGCAAGGGGCAAGCGAGGCCGCATTGCGTGCTGGTTCAACATCGGTGCAGTATGCGCCACTTCAGTCCGGAATATGGTGTTGCGAATGATTCTCGACTGGGGCGCAGCTTCTTGTAACTGGTACAGCTCTTATTCTTTCGCCATGGCGTATTTTACGCCTGTGCAGGGCTGAATGCCTGTGGCCGAGGCCAGGCAGGCGCCGATATTACCTCAGCTTGACGGCGCAGGTAAGCAGAATCGCTTCAGAACAGGTCGTGCTGGCGTGAAATCAGCTTGGAAAAGTCGTCGCCGAGGAAGGGCAAGATGGCGTCGGCCACCGGCTGCAACTGCTTCGTCAGGTAATGCTCGTAGTCGATGGACGAGCGCTGCGTCTCCAGCGGTTCGGGGCCGGCCACCGTGATCACATAGCTGATCCAGCCGCCGTTCTGGTACTGCAAGGGGCGCCCCTGTGCCAGGTTGTAGGCGTCGGCCGTGCGCGCGGCGCGCACATGGGGCGGCACGTTGCGCAGGTATTCGTCCAGCGGCCGGCGCAGGCGCTTGCGGTAGACCAGCAGCGCGTCGAATTCGCCGGCCAGGGTACGCTCCACGTAGTCGCGCACGTAGTCCTGGTAGGGCGCGCGCTGGAAGATGCGCAAATACAGGGCTTGCTGGAATTGCTGGGCCAGCGGGGTCCAGTCGCTGCGCACCGTTTCCAGGCCCTTGTAGACCATCTGTTCGCTACCGTCGGCTTTGCCGACCAGGCCGGCATAGCGCTTCTTGCTGCCTTCTTCCGAACCGCGGATGGTGGGCATCAGGAAACGCCGGTAATGGGTCTCGAATTGCAGCTCCAGCGCGCTGTCGAGGCCGAATTCCTCGCGCAGATAGTGCGTCCACCACTGGTTGACGTGCGCCACCAGCGCGCGGCCGATGGTGCCGGCCGCCTCGTCGTCATGCGCGGTATTGAGCCAGACAAAGGTGGAGTCGGTGTCGCCATAGATCACCTGGTAGCCCTGTTCGGTGATCAGCTCGCGCGTGCGGTGCATGATGTCGTGGCCGCGCAAGGTGATCGACGAGGCCAGGCGCGGATCGAAAAAGCGGCAGCCGCTGGAACCCAGTACGCCATAAAAGGCATTCATGATGATCTTCAGCGCCTGCGACAGCGGCGCGTTGCGCTCGCGCTTGGCGACCTCGCGGCCTTGCCATACCTGCTTCACGATGGTGGGCAGGCAATGCTTTTCGCGCGAGAACAGCGCGCCGCGATAGCCGGGCACGGGATTGATCTCGTCCTTGCGCGTGCCCACCACCAGCCCCACCGGGTCGATCAGGAAGGTGCGGATAATCGACGGATACAGGCTTTTGTAGTCGAGCACCAGCACCGAATCGTACAGGCCCGAGCGCGAATCCATGACGAAGCCGCCCGGACTGTTGTCGCCCTGCACGTCGCCCAGGTTGGGCGCCACATAGCCTTGCCGGTGCATCAGCGGCAAATACAAATGTTCGAAGGCGGCCACCGAGCCGCCGCTGCGGTCGGCCGCCAGCCCCGTCACGCTGGCCCGTTCCAGCAAAAAGGTCAGCAATTCGGTCTTCGCAAAGATGCGCGTGACCAGTTCGCAATCTTTCAAGTTATAGCGCGCCAGGGCCGGTTTGTCTTCGCGAAAGCGGCGGTCGATCTCGGCCATGCGCTGATACGGGTTGTCGATCGATTTACCCTCGCCCAGCAGGGTTTGCGCCACGTTGTCCAGGCTGAACGAGGAAAAATTCCAGGTCGCCGATTTCAGCGCCTCGATGCCGTCGATGATCAATCGGCCGGCGGCCGCCGCGAAATAATGCTCCTGCTTGCCGCCATGTTCGCGCCACTCCAGTTCGGCGCCGCCGCGTCCCAGCTTCAGGGGCACGCGATGCCGCTGGGCCTGCTCGCGCAGCACGCGCAGGTCGAACTGCACCACGTTCCAGCCGATGATGGCGTCCGGATCGTGCTGTTCCATCCAGCTGTTCAGGCGCTCGATCAGCTGGCCGCGGCTGGTACAGTATTCCAGGTCGAAGTCGAGCGGTTCGTCGCCGCCATTCTTTGGTCCCAGCATGTACACCTGGCGCTGGCCGCAGCCTTCGATCGCGATCGAATACAGCTCGCCATGGGCCGTGGTTTCGATATCGAGCGAGGCCAGTTTCAAACCGGGCCGGTAGCCGGGCGCGGGTTTCAGGTGCAACTCCTGGCCGGCTTCACCGTCAAAGGCGACCGGCGCCGTGATAAAGCGCTCCATCAGGTAGCGCTCGGGCGGGCGGATATCGGCTTCATACACATCCACGCCATGGGCGCGCAGGTGTTTCTCCAGCTTCAGCAACTGCCGGTATTGCTTGCAATACAGCCCCAGCACGGGGCGATGGTGGAAATCGCATAGCGCCAGGGGCCGCAGCTCGGCATGGCGCTCGCCGCGCAGCAGCAGTTCGGCCTGTTCTTTTTGCTCGACGGGAATGAATGCCACCGAGGTCTGCGGCGGCAGGCGTACCTGGCGCGGGCCGGCATCGGTCGCCAGCCAGAAATCGACCTGCGTGCCGTCGCGGGTATCGCGCCAGTGGCGGGTCAAAATAAAGCCCTGTTGTAAAGATTGCACCGTTGACCTTGCTATAAGAATCGCTATGCGCCGCCGCGCTGGGCTGCATGGTAATGCAAATGCGCGCCGCTGAATATGTCGCCAGGGCGCATGCCGTGCGGCATCGGCTATTGGGCTCTAGTAAAATAGCACCACTTTCACCGCCTGACCGGCCCGCGTTGCCGACATACCCGCCATGATGCCAGCCGCTACCGCCCCGCCTCCCCTCAATCTCACCGCCTGCGACCAGGAGCCGATCCGCTTTCCCGGCAGCATCCAGCCGCACGGTTTCCTGCTGGCCTTGCCGCAAGATGGCGCGCGGCATGTGCTGCAGGCGTCCGCCAACCTGGCGCAGATCACCGGCGTGGCGTTTGACCCGGCGCTGAAACAGGACTTGCCGGCCATCCTGGGCGAGCAGGCCGGCGCGCAGCTGGAAGCCGAGCTGGCGCACGGCAGCCTGGGCGTTCAGCCGACCCATATGGGCACCATTCGCGTGGCCGAGGCCGGTTACTTCGATGTGCTGGGCCATGTGCATGACCGCCTGCTGCTGCTTGAATTCGAGGCCGTCAGCCGCGCCACGCCGCCCGATTTTCGCCACCTGTATCCGAAGGTGGGGAACTTCCTGTTGAAAATCAACGACGTGCAGGATGTGGTCGAGATGAGCCTGCTCGCCGCCCGGCAGATCCGCGACGTGACGGGCTTTGGCCGCGTGATGGTGTACCAGTTCGACCGCGACGGCCATGGCCAGGTGCTGGCGGAAAGCCGCGAAGAGGGTTATGAGTCCTACCTGGGGCTGCGTTTTCCCGCCACCGATATTCCGCGCCAGGCGCGCGAGTTGTACATGCTCAACCGCATACGCCTGATCCAGGACGCCCATTACACGCCGGCGCGCCTGGAGCCGGCCATGAATCCCGTCACCGGCCTGCCGAATGATTTGTCGTATGCGGCCTTGCGCAGCGTCTCGCCGATTCATCTGCAGTACATGCGCAACATGGGCACCCTGGCGTCGATGTCGGTGTCGCTGATCGTCAAGGGGCAGTTGTGGGGCCTGATTTCCTGCCATCACGCGACGCCCTTGCCTGTGGCGTTCGAGCAGCGCACCGTGTGCGAACAGCTGGGGCAGATTCTGGCGCTGTGCATCGAGTCGCGCACCGACGCCGGCGAATTGCAATTTCGCCTGGAAGTGCGGCGCACCATGGTCAGCATGCTGGCCGGCCTTTCGCAGCAGAACGTCGACTTTGCCGACAGCCTGTGCAGCGTATTTCCCGAGCTGCTGCGCTTTGCCCGCGCCAGCGGCGCGGCCATCGTGGTCGGCGACCGGATCATGACGTATGGCAACGCACCGGGCGAGCAGGAAGTGGGCGAACTGGTGCAGTGGCTGGGCGCGAACGGCCATGGCGAGGTGTTCCATACCGATCATCTGGGCAGCGTCCACCCGCCGGCGCAGGCCTATGCGCGCCACGGCAGCGGCCTGCTGTCGATGTCGATCTCGCGCATCCACCCGCATTATCTGCTGTGGTTCCGGCCGGAAGTGGTGCAGACGGTCGACTGGGCCGGCCAGCCGCAAGGCAAGACGGGGCCGGGCCAGCTGACGCCGCGCAGCAGTTTCGACAGCTGGCGCGAAACCATCCACGGCATCAGCGCGCCCTGGCATGACGGCGAGATTGAACTGGCGGTCGAGTTTCGCGGCGCCTTGCTGGGCATCGTGCTGGAACGGGCCGAGCAGATGGCCGAGCTGGCCGAAGAGCTGGGCCGCATCAACAAGGAACTCGAAGCGTTTTCGTATTCGGTCTCGCACGACCTGCGCGCGCCGCTGCGCCATATCGCCGGCTTTGCCGACCTGCTGATGGAAACGGCGGGCGCGGAAGACCTGGACAAGCGCCGCCGCTTCCTGAAGAACATCAAGGATTCGGCGCGCCTGGCCGGCAAGCTGGTGGATGATTTGCTGAGCTTTTCACAGATGGGCCGCGCCGCCTTGCACCCCAGCCTGGTGAACATGACCGACCTGGTGCGTGGCTGCATCCAGAAGCTGGGGCTCGATATCCGCGAGCGGCGGGTGGAGTGGGAGATCGGTACCTTGCCTGTGGTGCGCGCCGATCCGACTTTCGTGCAGCTGGCGCTGTACAACCTGCTGTCGAACGCCGTGAAATTTACCAGTCACAAGGAGGTCGCGCATATCGCCGTGACCGCCACCGAGACCGCGCAGGAAGTGGTATTCCAGGTGAGCGACAACGGCGCCGGCTTCAATATGGACTATGTGCACAAACTGTTCGGCGTGTTCCAGCGCCTGCACCGGATGGAAGATTTTCCCGGCACCGGCATCGGCCTGGCCAATGTGCGCCGCATTGTCGAGCGCCATGGCGGCCGGGTCTGGGCCCAGTCCACCCAGGGCGCCGGCGCCACTTTCTCATTCAGCATTCCCAAAGACATCGATACGTAAGGCTAGCCTATGTTAAAACCCATATTATTGGTCGAAGATAACCCGCACGACCTGGAACTGACCCTGATCGCCCTGGCCAAGAGCCAGCTGGCCAATGAGGTCATCATCGCCCGCGACGGTGCCGAAGCGCTCGATTACCTGCTGTGCCGAGAACAATATGCCACGCGTGAAGCGGGCAACCCGGCGGTGGTGCTGCTCGATTTGAAATTGCCGAAAGTCGATGGCCTGGAAGTGCTGGCGGAAATCCGCAGCACGCAGGCGCTGCGCAGCATTCCGGTGGTGATGCTGACCTCGTCCAAGGAAGAACAGGATCTGTTGCGCAGCTACGAGTTGGGCGTGAACGCGTATGTCGTCAAGCCCGTCGATTTCGAGGAATTCGTGCGCGCGATCGCCGATCTGGGCATCTTCTGGGCCGTGCTGAATGAACCGCCGCCAGGCTCGCACCGCTATATCAAACCGCAGTAATGGTCAGCTATTCAGGCAGCGCCCTTGCGCCGCTGCAGCAACTGCCGGATGCGGCTGCTCAGCACGTCGGGCGTGTACGGTTTTTGCAGCAGGTTGACGCCGGGATCGAGCCGGCCTTCATGGGCCAGCACGCCTTCCGCGTAACCTGATGTAAACAGGATCTGCGTGTCGGGCAAGTGCTCGCGCACCGCCTCGCTCAGCTGCAGGCTGCTGATTTCGCCGGGCATGATCACATCCGTAAATACCAGGTCAATCGGCACGCCCGAGCGCACCAGGTTCAGCGCCGCGCCGGCATGCGCCGCCTGCAGCACGCGGTAGCCCAGCGCCGACAGCAATTCGACGGTGGAGCGGCGCACTTCTTCCTCGTCTTCCACCACCAGAATGGTTTCCATGCCGCGGCTGAGCGGCGCCATGGGCGCTTCCTCGACCACCAGCGCTTCCTGCTCATTGCGCAGCAAGAAGATCTTCACGCTGGTGCCCACCCCCGGTTCGCTCTTGAGGATGATCTCGCCACCCGATTGCTTGACGAAGCCATACGCCATGCTCAGGCCCAGGCCGGTGCCCTGGCCGGTCGGCTTGGTGGTGAAGAACGGCTCGAAGGCGCGCTGCAGCACGGCCTGGTCCATGCCGATTCCGGTGTCGGCAATTTCCAGCATCACATAGTCGTCATTGCCCACTTCCGACAGCTGCATCGAACCGGCGTTCATATTGCGTGCGCGCATGGTCAGGGTACCGCCGGCCGCCATCGCGTCGCGCGCATTGATGGCCAGGTTCAGCAGCACGTTGTTGAGCTGGTTGGCGTCGACCATGGTGCTCCACAGGCCGTCTTCGATATCGGTCTCGATGGTGGCGCGCGGGTCGAGCAGGCGCCGTATCATGTCGCCCATGTCGCGCAGCACCTGGCCCGGATTGATCAGCTGCGCCTGCAGCGGCTGGCGCCGCGCGAAGGCCAGCAGATGGGCCGACAGCTTGGCGCCCCGCTCCACGCCGGCCAGCGCCACCTCGATGCGGCTGCTGGCCTTGTCGCTGACGCCGCCCAGCAGCTTGATCAGTTGCAAGTTGCCGCCAATAATCTGCAGCACATTGTTGAAATCGTGGGCCACGCCGCCCGTCAGCTGGCCGATGGCTTCCATTTTTTGTGCCTGGTGCAGGGCCGACTGGCTGACGGCCAGTTCTTCCTGGCTCAGGCGCAAGGAGACAAAGGCGGCGTCGCGCTGCTGGCGGGCGATATACGCACCGCTGTGATAGCGTACCCTGGCCAGCAGTTCGCGCGGGTCCGGCCATTTCACCAGGTAATCATTGGCGCCGGTGGCAAAGGCCTTGACCTTGATTGATGGGTCGTCCTCGGACGACAGCAGCACCACCGGGATATGCTCGGTGGCCGGGTCGCCGCGCAGCATGCGGATCACGTCAAAACCGTCGGCGCCCGGCATGCGCAGGTCGACCAGCACGGTGGTGGCGGCCGTTTCGCGCGCCAGGGCCACCGCCATTTCCGAACGCGCATCGTAGCGCAGGGTGACGTCGGGCTCGCGCTCCAGGCCATGGGCGATCAGATCGAGCGCGATGGCTTCGTCGTCTATCAGCAGTACGGAAATGCGTGGAGATTCTTGAGTCATAAGCAAGCCAGGTGGAAGTCACTATCCAGCTTCCAGAGCCGGCATGCAAATATTTTACATGAGCTTGATTAGTTGCATAGGCAAGCAATGCTGCCGTGCGGCGGTTTTCAGGCAATTGACCGGCGTGCCGCATGCCGGGGATGGTTGGGGCTATAATTTTTCTTGTTTTTGTCATTATCAGAGCGCAAAAGCGCCCCTTACCCTGGAGACGGTATGCAAGACATGAGTTATGTGCACGGTGCCCACGAGACACCGTTGATCGGCGACACCATCGGCGCTTACCTGGACGCCATCGCGGCACGCTATCCGCAGCACGATGCCCTGATCGTCGCGCACCAACAGGTGCGCTGGACCTACTGCCAGTTCCAGCAGCACGTGCACCGCCTGGCGGCCGGCTTGCTGAAACTGGGTTTGCAGCCGGGCGAGCGGGTCGGCATCTGGTCGCAGAATTGCGCCGAATGGGTGCTGACCCAGTTCGCCACCGCCAAGGCGGGTCTGATCATGGTCAATATCAATCCCGCCTACCGCCGTTCGGAGCTCGAATACGTGCTCGACAAGGTGAGCTGCAGCGCGCTGATCCTGTCGCCCAGCTTCAAGACCAGCGACTATCTGGCCATCGTGCAGGACGTGGTGCCGGACATCGCCACCAGCCGCGCAGGCCAGTTGCGTTCAACGCGCCTGCCGCAGCTGCGCCATGTGATCCGCCTGGGCCAGGACGCCACGCCGGGCATGCACAATTTCGATCGGCTGATGGACGGCATCACCGAAGCCGACCTGGCCCATCTGGAAGCGGTCAGCGCTACCCTGCAGTTCGATGACGCGGTGAATATCCAATTTACTTCCGGCACCACTGGCGCGCCGAAAGGCGCCACCCTGACCCACCACAACATTCTCAATAACGGCTTTTTTATCGGCGAGGCCATGCGCCTCACCGAGCAGGATCGCCTGTGCATTCCGGTGCCGCTATACCATTGCTTCGGCATGGTGCTGGGCAACCTGGCCTGTGTCACGCATGGCGCGGCGATGGTGTTTCCCGGCGAAGGCTTCGATCCGAAAGCCGTGCTGGAAACGGTGCAGGCCGAGCGCTGCACGGGGCTGCATGGCGTGCCGACCATGTTCATCGCCATGCTCGACCACCCCGACTTCCAGCAATACGATTTGTCGCAGCTGCGCACCGGCATCATGGCCGGCTCGCCGTGCCCGATGGAAGTCATGACGCGGGTGATCGAACTGATGCACATGGATGAAATCACGATCGCCTATGGCATGACGGAAACCTCGCCCGTCAGTTTCCAGACCGCGATCGAAGACCCGCGCGAGATGCGCGTATCGTCGATCGGCCGCGTGCACCCGCATCTGGAGGTAAAGATCATCGATGGCGAAGGGCGCATCGTGCCGCGCGGCGAAAAGGGAGAATTGCTGACGCGCGGCTATTCGGTCATGCAGGGCTACTGGGGTGACCCTGAAAAAACCGCCGAGGCGATCGACGCGGCGCGCTGGATGCACACGGGCGACCTGGCCGTAATCGACGCCAACGGCTTTTGCAGCATCGTCGGCCGCTCGAAGGACATGGTGATACGCGGCGGTGAAAACATCTACCCGCGCGAAGTGGAAGAGTTTTTATACCGCCACCCCAGCGTGCTCGACGTGCAATGCGTGGGCGTGCCCGACGCCAAATATGGCGAGGAACTGTGCGCCTGCATTATCTTGCGCCCCGGCACCCAAGCCACCACCGCCGAGGACATCCGCGCCTTTTGCGACGGCCAGATCGCCTATTACAAGATTCCCCGCTATGTGCGCTTTGTCGAGGAATTCCCGATGACGGTGACCGGCAAGATCCAGAAGTATCTGTTGCGCAAGCAGGTGGCGACGGACTTGGGCCTGGGGGCGGATTGATGGCGGTATTTGTTATTGTGGCAATACCGGCTGCACACGCATGCACGAGAAAAAAATTGCGTACATGTAATATTTTTATACAGTAGAATAACTAAATTACTTAATGCTAACATGGTGCGTGCCCAAGCAGCCATCAGGCATCAGCCATTGCTATTGTCGAAAAACCGATATGAATAGATCGCAACGCCGTTTCACGTCTGCCCAGGGCGGCTTCACGCTGATAGAGCTGATTTCCGTGATCGTTATCCTGGGCATCCTGGCGGCAACGGCGTTGCCGAAGTTCGCCGACCTGGGCAGCGATGCGCGCAGGGCCACCATCAGGGCGGCGAGCGGTGCGCTGGCCAGCGTCAATGTCATGACGCATGGAAAGTGGCTGATCACCGGTTCAAGCACCAGGACCATCGACATGGAAGGGGTCGCCGTGGCCATGGTCAACGGCTATCCCTCGTCCGCCGCCACCACCGCGGCGGCGGCCGGCCTGTCCGCCGATGACTGGACCATCATTGTCAACGGCCGCGACCTGATCATTCGCTCCAAGGGTGCGCGTACGCCGGCCGACTGCAAGGCAACCTATTCCGAAGCCGTGGTTGACAATAACGTGTTGACGCCTTCCGCGGTCAAGGTGGTCGACAGCGGTTGCTGACACTTATGCCGCGTGTAACTGTGGCAATGACTGCCGCAAATGCTCTTCCAGCAACTCGAACACGGCATCCTTGGACAGCACATAGCGTTCCAGCAGCACCACCTTGATCGCTTCGATGGCGGCGCGGTAGTCGGCGATCGCGTGCAGGGTGTAGCTGTACAGTTCGTCCGCCTTGGCTTCCACCAGGGCCAGCGTGCGCTCGTCGCCGTGTTCGTGTTTCAGCTGGCGGTAATCGAGCTTGGAGCGCGAATACATCGACAGTTTGTTGACCATGGTGTCGAGCAGGGTGGTGGCTTTTTCGATATCGTTCTGGCTGCCCACCGAGATGCCGCGCGCGCCATAGAACAGTTCCTCGGCCGCCACGCCGCCATACAGGCCGATCACGTCGCGTTCCAGTTCTTCCAGCGTGCGCAGCGACAAATCGTCTCCCGATGACAGCACATAGCCGAGCGCGCCGATCTTCGAGACGGCTTCGGTACTGATTTTCAGCAAGTGCGACTTCTGCTTGACCTCCATCAACGGCATGCCGGCGCGCAGGTACGGGTCGATCTGCATGAAGAAGTGGCCCAGTTCGTGCAGGGCGATGCGTTCGCGCTGCAAATGTTTTTCGGCCGTGGCGGCGCGGTCGGCCAGGCCGATGGTGGCCCGCTCGAACGCGCGGAACAGCAAATCGGTATCGATCAGCACTTTTTCCTGGATCGCCAGCATGCTGGCCCGCTCGACCACGGTTTCCAGCAGGGCCGGGCTGAGGTTGGCCGTCACTTCGGCTACTTGCGCCAGGTCCAGCCGTGGCCAGTCGACGCAGCCCTCGGCCTTTTGTGACAGGAAATGGCTTAACAAGGCACCGCGTTCGGCCTTGTTGGGCAGGCGGAAATTGATTTTCACGGGGAAGCGGCGCAGCATGGCCTCATCCATCTGGCTCGATGCATCGTCGAAGTTGGAGGCGACGATCCAGATCACGCCCGCGCCTTCGCTGCTTTTCACGCCGTCCAGCAGCCCCAGCAAGGTGTTGGCCGTATCGTCTTCCCATTTGCGCTCGCCGCGTCCGCGCGGCATGAACAGCGATTGGGCTTCGTCGAGGAAAATAATGCAGCTGCCGCGCGCGCAAGCCTTGCGGTACAAGGCATTCAAGGCCTTGGCGCCGCCGCCCACATAGCCGGACTCCAGCGCCGAACCCGAGGCCTGGATCAAGGGAATATCGAGCCGCTTGGCCAGGTAGCCGGCCAGCTTGGTCTTGCCGGTGCCGGCCGGGCCCGTCAGCATGACATTGAAGGGTTTGTCGATATTGTGCGATTTGTACACGCTGCGGTTGCGTATCATGTCTTCCAGGTGCAGCACTTCCTGCTTGATGTCGTCCATGCCGATCAGGTCGTCCAGGCTGCCCTTCAGCTTGCCCGGCGCGATGACTTTGGCGCTGACGCCCATGCCGGGAATGCCGAATTTGAGCACGCACAGCAGCAGAATCACGAGAAAAATATCGACCGCATGACGCTGGACAAAAGCGCCAGCCTCATCCAGTGGGCCGTTGTCGCCGTCCTGCAGCACCGCCTTGTGCGATGCCAGGTAGGCGTCGGTGGCGATCGCGTAGGGCAGGCCGTTGCGCAGCAATACTTCGCGTTCCAGGCTCAGGTGCGAGGTGGCCGGCACTTTCACCACGTGGATGGCCGGCGCATCCTTGAACTTGAATACATAGCGCGGCGTTTCCGACAAGGGCTTGGCCAACAGCAGATACTCGAGGCGCGCGCGCTGGGCCGGCAGGGCCGTGATCTCGCCGATATTTTGCGAGCGCAGCAAGGGACTGGCGTCCTGCGCGACGACATTGGAAAAGTACAGCGCGGCGGCCACGCCGGCCACCAGGCAGCTTGCCAGGGCCAGGCGGACATAGGTATTCCGGAGCGCAAGCCGGAGTTGGTACAGAAAGGGCATGAAGGACTCGGATGGTAAGCCGGGCTTGCGGGGCAGGGCAGCGGCGGACGATAGTCTGGATGTGGCGCAGGTCGCGGCAGCATGTCGATTCGACATGCTGCGAGGCAACATACTAGTGCAAACTATAGCGCCGTCCACCGGCTTTGTGACGTGGCTGCCACAAAAAAAGGCAGCCGAAACAACAGCTTGGCGATGTGCCAATGTCCGATTATCAATAGCTTAAAAGTAAAAAACACCGGGCGCCTGCGCGTGCCGGTGCTGTCTCTGCCTGCCGAGGACTCAGGCCATGGCGGGCGCGCGGGCCGGCGTGCGGCGGCGCATCCAGGCCAGCACGCCCAGGCCGGCCAGCAGCATGGCGTAGGTGCCGGGTTCCGGTACGGCCGAGACCGTCACCGCGCTGAAGCCGGTGGCGCCGATTTCAACCTGCGAATTCCACGGCGTTTGCGCGCTGACGGAACTGGCGATCAGGGTGCCTTCCAGGTGGCCGGTACCGGAAAAATCGCTGTTCGGCGCCAGGATGCTGCCCCAGGTGTAGGTGGTCAGGCTGGTGCTGGTGGCGTTCGAGAAATTGAACAGGGTACGGTCGGCAAAGCTGCTGAAGCTGCTGTAGCCGCCCGACAGGTTGATGCTGCTGGCGCTGTCGTTGATGATGATGTGGGCCGTGCTCTTGATCGACGACAGGTCCAGCGTCAAATTCTTCAGCGAGTTGCTGTCGATATTGAAAATATTGACGTCGGCGTTGATATCGCCGACCAGGGTATAGCCGCTGTTTTGCATGATCACGGTGCCGGTCGGCGCCAGCTTGGCCACTTCGTTCGACAGGGTGGTCAGCTGTTGTTTGGCGGCCGCGAAATCCAGGGTCGCGGCGCTGCCCTTGCTGAAGGTGCCCGCTTCGAACCATTGATTGGTCGAGATGGTGGCAGCCGGATTGCTGACGCCATACACGGCCTTGCCCAGCGCGCCGCCATTGTAGATGGCGCCGGTGCCGATCGCCAGGTTGCCGCCTGCAACAATGCTCGGCGCGCTGGCGCCGGCCGTGCTTTTCTGGCCCACCGAAAAGCCGCTCAGGTAAACATTGCCGCCAGCGGCCAGGCGTCCTTCGACATCATGGAAACCGGTGGCCGTGCTGCTGCCGACATTGCCGAAAATCAGCGCCGAATAGCCGCTGGCCGCGCCCAGGTCGATCACCGTCGTTTGCGCTTGCGCCGGGGCGCTCAGGGACAGGGCCAGCAGGGCGGCGCCGAACAGCGGCAGGACAGGAATCGAAGATGGGGTCATGGCGGGTCTCATGGTGAGGTATGGGCGTTCTGGCTGGAATGGATTATATGTAAAAAGCAATTCTAATTCAATAAATATAATAATTTTTTGGCAAAAAAAACCGGGCAGAGGAGCCCGGTTTTTTTTCAGTGCGCTGGCTTATTTCACGCGCTGGTACAGGCGGAAGCGTTCGACGTCGTCGGTGGCGCGGCGGCCTTCCCACAGCTTGATCCAGTCAGTGCCATGCTGTTCCTGCAACTGATCCCTGCCATCGCGTTTGCGGCTGCTGTCCTGCAGCAGCAACAGGTCGCAGCGCTGGTTGTCGACGCCGGCGAAGGGCAGGCGGCCATAGTAGGCGAACGAGGCGCGCTGGGCCGCCCCTACATTGGTATTGATGCAGGCATTGCCTTGCGGCAGGTTGACGGAAATCTGGTGCGCCACGCTGGCGTAGCTCTTGCTGTAGTTCAATTCAGGCAGGAACAAGGTCATGATCAGCACCCAGATCAGGATCAGGCCGCCGGACGACAGCACCACGGCGCGCCACAGCACGGCCGGCTGGCGCGAGATGCGCCAGTGCACCAGCGCCACCCAGCCGGCGGTGGCGCAGGCGGCGACAAAAAAGGCGGCCAGGCCCAGTTCAGGCTTGAATCCTGGCAACAGCTTCAGGGCGTTGTGGGCCAGCTTCGGCGGCCATCCCGTCAGGGCGGCAAACCAGAACAGCCACAGCACGAAGGCGCAGATGGTCAGCACCATCACCGAGAACCAGTCGATGGCGTTGATGGCACCGCGCTTCATGGTCAAGAGGCCAAACGCGGCCATCACGGCCAGCGGCGGCAGCAGCGGCAACAGTTGCGCCGGGTCCGGATCGGGGTGGAACATGGCCAGCAGGGCCAGCATGGCGACAAAGGTCAGCGGCACCACGATGTGCAGCACATGGTGCTGGCGCCGCCAGGCGTACACGGCCCAGGCGGCGAACGGCCAGGCGGGCCAGAAGAACCAGATGCCGACGCGGAAGAAATACACCACGCTCTGGCGGTCCGGCATGCTGAACTGGCGGCAATTCCAGTCCATCCATGCCTGCAGCGGCGCATGGCCGTACGGTTGCAGCAGTTCGCCCGGCAGCAGCCAGACCAGGGTCAGCAGGGCACCGACCACTACCGCCAGCGCCAGGTGGCCCAGGGTGCGCCGCAGCGGCAGGCGCAGGAATACCGCGCACAGCAGCAAGGACAGGGTCAGCGCCGCCGGCGCGACCCAGCCGCGGGTCAGGGTCAGGCCGCCCAGCGCCAGGCCCATCAGGATGGCATTGCGCAGCGAGGCGCGTTCCACATAGCGCACGGCGCGGTACAGCATATAGGCCATCAGCGATACATACAGCGCTTCGGCCGTGATGTCGTGGCTGTGTTGCAGCAGGCCCAGGCAGCCCAGGTAGATCAGGACGGCGGCGTCGGCCAGGGTGCGGCCGAAGTCGTCCGGCTCGGGCTGGCCGCCAAAGGCCAGGCGCAGCGGCTGGGCGTCGCCGCGGCGGCCCAGGTTGAACGCGGTGTACCAGACCGACAGGGCGCTGATGACGAAGATGCCGATGGTCGACATGCGCGCGGCAAACACTTCGTCGCCGATCCAGCCGAACAGCTTGATGAAGATGGCGCCCAGCCAGAACGCCAGCGGGCCTTCGTCGGGCATCGACATGCCGGCGACATTCGGCCACAGCCAGTCGGCAAGGCCGCCGTGCGCCATGGTCCACATGATGCCGAAACTGGCGGCGTCATCGTTCTTCCACGGTTCGCGGCCGATCAGGCCAGGCAGGATGTACAGCAGGCCAAGCGCAAACAAGGCCCATCGTGGCAGCGCGAGTGTGGCAGCGGCGGGAAGGCGGACTGGCTTCATCGATGGTGGTATCAGTAAAAAGGAATCTGGGACGCATGCGGACGCGTCGGGCTATGCGGCAGTATAAAGTAAAGAGGCAAAAGGCAAAAAAGGCAGCCGTGGCTGCCTTTTTGTTGACAGCCGAAGCTGCCTGTTTTTGCCGCAAGCGGCAAAAATCAGCCTGCTGCGATCGCGGTTTTCGAACCGACGGTACCGAATTTCTGACGGAACTTCTCGACGCGGCCAGCCGTGTCGACGATTTTGTGCTTGCCCGTGAAGAATGGGTGCGATTCAGCCGACACCTCGATTTTCACCAGCGGGTATTCTTTACCGTCGTGGGTGATTTTTTCGCGGGTCTGGATGGTCGAACGGGTAACGAATTTGAAATCGCACGACAGGTCGTGGAAAACAACTTCGCGGTAATCTGGATGGGTATCGACTTTCATGGTCTTCTCTCTAGGTTGGTAGCCAAACAGCACTTCGTCGGTCGTCTTGCTTCTTGACCCGATTGCCGATCACTTGCCAGGGTTTAAATAAATGCAACCGCAGATTATATAGCGGTTTAAGGCTGGCGGCAATAAAAAAGCCGCTCGGTGAGCGGCTTGGCAGGATTGCGTGGGGCGGTGGTGTTGTCGGATTACGGCCTGCGGCCTAATCCGACCTACGCTCCACGTGGGCGAATTTACCCGCCCCGGCGCATCATGTCGAAGAATTCGGCGTTGTTCTTGGTCGCTTTCATCTTGTCCAGAATGAACTCCATCGCTTCGATCTCGTCCATCGAGTACAGCAACTTGCGCAGGATCCAGATTTTCTGCAGTTCGTTCGGTTTGATCAGCAATTCTTCGCGGCGCGTACCCGATTTGTTCAGGTTGATGGCCGGGTAGACGCGTTTTTCGGCCAGGCGGCGTTCCAGGTGGACTTCCATGTTGCCGGTACCCTTGAATTCCTCAAAGATCACGTCATCCATGCGCGAACCGGTTTCGATCAGGGCGGTGGCGATGATGGTCAGCGAGCCGCCTTCTTCGATATTGCGCGCGGCGCCGAAGAAGCGTTTCGGACGTTGCAGCGCGTTCGCATCGACACCACCGGTCAGGACCTTGCCCGAGGCAGGGATCACGGTGTTGTAGGCGCGCGCCAGGCGGGTGATCGAGTCGAGCAGGATCACCACGTCTTTTTTCATTTCGACCAGGCGCTTGGCTTTTTCCAGCACCATTTCAGCCACTTGCACGTGGCGCGTGGCCGGCTCGTCGAAGGTCGAGGCGACCACTTCGCCGCGCACGGAGCGCTGCATCTCGGTCACTTCTTCCGGCCGTTCGTCGATCAGCAGCACGATCAGGGTGATGTCGGGGTGGTTCGCCGTGATCGCATGCGCGATGTGCTGCAGGATCACGGATTTGCCGGACTTCGGCGACGCCACCAGCAGGCCGCGCTGGCCTTTGCCGATCGGGGCGATCAGGTCGATGATGCGGCCGGTGATGTTTTCCTGGCCATTCATTTCACGTTCCAGGCGCAGCGGCTCGTTCGGGTGCAGCGGCGTCAGGTTTTCAAACAAAATGCGGTGTTTCGACATCTCCGGCGATTCGCCGTTGACCTTGTCGACTTTGACCAATGCGAAATAGCGTTCGCCATCTTTCGGGGTCCTTACCTCGCCCTCGATCGAATCGCCGGTGTGCAGATTGAAGCGGCGGATTTGCGAAGGGGAGATGTAAATGTCGTCGGTGGACGCCATGTAGCTGGCGTCAGGCGAGCGCAGGAAGCCGAAGCCGTCAGGCAGCACTTCCAGGGCGCCGTCGCCAAAAATCTGTTCGCCCGATTTCGCGCGTTTTTTCAGGATCGCAAACATCAGCTCCTGTTTGCGCAAGCGGGCCGCGTTGTCAATGTCAAGACCGATCGCCATCTCAAGCAGGGCGGATACGTGTAGGGCCTTTAGTTCGGATAAATGCATATATGTTGAGTGTCCCGAGACGGGAGGTAAAGGTAGGGGAGGGGACTGCGTGGCGTTGATTAATTATCAGGGAAGGGACAGCGTATGGTGCTTCAAGCCGCTTCCCGGTCTATCCAGTCAGGCAGCGCTGCGGGCGCAGCGCTGCCTATCATACATTAAATATTGCTGTCGACGAAAGCGGTCAGCTGGCCCTTGGCCATGGCGCCGACTTTTTGCGCCGCTGCTTCACCGTTCTTGAACAGGATCAGGGTCGGGATGCCGCGGATGCCGAACTTGGCAGGCACTGCCTGGTTCGAATCGACGTCCATCTTGGCGATCTGGATGCGGCCGGCATATTCCTTGGCCACTTCTTCCAGGATCGGCGCGATGGCCTTGCATGGACCGCACCACTCGGCCCAGAAATCAACCAGGACCGGCAATTCGGATTTCAGGACGTCTGCTTCAAAAGAAGCATCGCTAATGTGTTTGATATTTTCGCTCATATTTTCCTCAAATGAGGGTGGGATCAATAATGCCTGGAATTAACCATACGCTGGTTCGCCATCCACGCTTCCTGAAGTACATCTGGCAGGTGGGGGCGATGGGCACAAATTCAATGTTCTTGGAAGGTGCGACCAGGGGTATGCAGGCGGGGATGGCTGAAATAATAACCCATTTTTTCAAAGCGTGGCGATTATTGCGGAAAAACTTGGCGCGCCTGGCCTTTTAGCCTGGCATGGACCGAATTCCCGCACTCACCTGCCGCTGCAGCGCGATCATGTGCTGCAGGTCGGCGCTGCTCAAGGGTTTGGGAAAGGCGCCCAGAATACGCAGGCCGTTGGCCAGCGCCAGCCGTTCGGCGGCCTGGCGGATGGCCGAATGCAGACCCGACAGCAGCACCACGCCGCCGCGAAAGCCGATTTCGGCCGCCATGCGCAAAAATTCGATGCCATCCATGTCGGGCATCGACAGGTCGCAGATCAGCAAATCTGGCTGCTGCTGGCGCAGGGCGCCCAGCGCGGCCATGCTGCCGGTCTCGCTGCGGATGTCGAACTGGCCCAGCTGGCCCAGCATGTCGGCCAGCACGTCGAGCATGAAGACGTCGTCGTCGAGCAGCAGCACGCGCAGCGGCGCCAGGCCGGGATTGGGCACATCAGTGGCATGAGTCATCGCAGTGCCTTTCCTTGAAGGTGCCAAGCTTGCCGCGATCAGTCATCGTTGGCAAAGCTGGTGTTGTTCATGATCTGTTCGGTAATCTGTTCCAGCAGCGGCCACAGCTGCCTGACGATATGGCGGGCCTGTTCGGCTTCCTGGGCGGGGGCGCCCGGCGGCAAGTTTTCCAGGCGGTGGCACAGCTCGGACATGCCCAGCGCGCCCACCGTGCGCGCCGACGACTTGATGCGGTGGCCCAGCTCGCGCACCTGCGCCACGTCGCCGCGCCCCAGCGCCGCATCGATGTCGGCAAAGCCATCCTGCGTGGTCTGCAAAAACTTGAAGGCGAACTTGCGCACTTTTTGCGGGTTGTAGCCGAGCAGCTTGGCCAGGATCGATAGATCGATCACCTGCGGATCGCCGGCCAGGGTGGTCTTGAAGGCTGGCGCGCTGCGGGTGCGCACGGGCGGCGGCGGCGTGTCGCGCGCCGGCAGCCAGCCGGCGATGGTCTGGTACATCATGGCCGGCTGGATCGGCTTGGAAATGAAATCGTCCATGCCGGCCTCCAGGCAGCGCACCCGGTCTTCGCTGGTGGCGGTGGCCGTCATGGCCAGCACGCGCAAGTGGGCCAGATCGGGATCGGCGCGGATCAGGCGCGTGGCCTGCAAGCCATCCATCAGCGGCATCTGCACGTCCATCAGCACGCAGTCGAACTGCGTCTGGCGCAGCAGGTCCAGCGCCTCGACGCCATTGTTGGCCAGGCAGACCGAGGCCCCGGCTTCTTCCAGCAGCTCCAGCGCCACCTGCTGGTTGAAGGTATTGTCTTCCACCAGCAGGATGCGGGCATGCTTGAGCGCGCCCATCACCATCGCCGCATCGGCGCTGGCGCGCATGGCTTGCGCCGTTTTCAGCATGGTGTCGAGCAGGGCCGGCGCGGCCTGGCTCGAGATGCCCAGGCGGGCCGTGAACCAGAAGGTGCTGCCCAGGCCCGGGCTGCTGTCGACGCCGACCTCGCCGCCCATCAACTGGGCCAGCTGCTTGCTGATGGCCAGGCCCAGGCCGGTGCCGCCATATTCGCGCGTGGTCGAGGTGTCGGCTTGCTGGAACGACTGGAACAATTTGCTCATCTCATCCTGCGACAGGCCGATGCCGTGGTCGCATACTTCAAAGCGCACCAGGCAATGCTTGTCGTCGCCGACCACTTTCTTGACGATCACGGTGATGCTGCCCTGTTCGCTGAACTTGATGGCGTTATTGGCGTAGTTGATCAGTACCTGGCCCAGGCGCAGGGGATCGCCCACCAGGATAGGCGGCAGTTGCGGGTCGATCTCGAACAGCAGTTCCAGGTTCTTGCCGGCCGCGCGCGGCGCCACCACCGTGTTGAGGGTCTGGATCACATGGTCGAAGCTGAAGTTGACGTGTTCGATCTTCAGCTTGCCGGCCTCGATCTTGGAAATGTCGAGGATGTCGTCGATGATGCCCAGCAGGTGTTCGCCGGCAAAGCGGATCTTTTCCAGGTAATCGCGCTGGCGCGGTTCGAGGTCGGTTTTCAGGGCCAGGTAGGCCATGCCGATCACGCCATTCATCGGCGTGCGGATTTCATGGCTCATGTTGGCCAGGAACTGGCCCTTGGCCAGGCTGGCTTCCTCGGCCACCTGCTTGGCCTGGTCGAGCTGCTCGGTACGCTGCGCCACGCGCTCTTCCAGGTGCTCGTTCAGTTCGCGCAGGGTGTTTTCGCTGCGCTTGTGATACGTGATGTCGGTCAGGCTGGCCACCACCATGCCCACCTTGCCGTATTCGTCGCGGATGGCTTCGGTGTTCACCGACAGCCAGCACAGGTTGCCGTCCAGCTGCTGCACCCCCATCACCACGTCGCGCATGGCCTGGCCGGTCGACAGGGTGATGTGCACCGGATGGCTGCGCTGTTCGAAAGTGGAACCGTCTTCGCGGATGGCCTGCCACAGGCTGCCGCCGGCGCGGCTGGCGGCCAGCATGCGCTCGGCGGCGGCATTGCTTTCCAGAATGTGGCCATCGCTGTTCTGCACCACCAGGCCATTCGTGACGGCGCCGAACACCGAGGCCATGCGCTGGCTGGAATTGGACAGCGCGATCGAGGCCTGGCGCCGCTCGGTGATGTCGGTGATCATCGCCAGGGTGCCGCCCGGCTCGCCATGGTCCGACTGGATGCTGCTGCTCGACAGCAAGCCCCACATGCTGGACTGGTCCTTGCGGAAGAAGCGGAAATCGACCTGGTCCGGCTGGCTGTGCAGGCTGCCCAGGCTGTCGAGGCGGCGCTGCATCAGCAACTGGCTGTCGCGGTCCATGAAGTCGAGCAGGGGGCGGCCCAGCATTTCCTGCACCGTATAGCCGAGCATGTGCGCCATCTTCGGATTGACGAAGGTGGTCTGGCCGCTGCTGTTGGTCATCCAGATGCCTTCGGCCGCCGTCTGCACGATCAGGCGGTAGCGTTCGGAGCTGGCGTGCAGGGCTTCCTCGGCGCGCTGGCGCTGCGTCATGTCGCGCAGCGAAACGATGGAATACACCTGGCCGGCCATGCGCAGCGGTGACAGGCTGACCTTGGCCGGAAAGTGCGAGCCGTCGCGGCGGCGCGCCATCATCACCCGGCCAGGCAGGCTGTGGCGTGATTGCGTATCGCCGGCCGTCTGGCCATGCGTGCTGTCCGGCACCAGTTGTTCGAGCGAGATGCCGATGATGTCGGCCAGCGGGTAGCCGAAGCAGCGCGCGCCGATCTGGTTGGCGAAATGCACGCGGCCGTCGATGTCGGCGATCAGCATCGCTTCGGGCGCCGCTTCGAGCATGCAGCGCATGCGCGCTTGTTCGTCGGCCTTGCGTTCGGCGATGTCGCACAGGATGCCGCTGGCCTGCACCGGCGCGCCATCGGAGGCGCGCGCCAGCACCGCGCCGCGCAGCAGCAGCCAGCGCCATTGGCCGTCGCCATGGCGCAAGCGAAATTCACAGCTGATGGGCGCCGGCGCCTGGCCATCGAAATGCTGGCGGAAAGCATGTTCCAGGCGGGCGCGGTCGTCGCGGTGCACTTCGGCCAGCCAGTCGGCCAGGGTATGCTCCAGGCTGGCTTTCTTGTCGCCCAGCATGCTGCGGTACAGGCCGGACATGGTCAAGCGGTCACCCGCGCGCTGCCAGGACCAGCCGGCCAGCACGGCGCCTTGCAGCGCCTGTGCCGCCGCTGCGGCCATGCCTTTGTCCGTCATTGCGCCCGTTTGTCCGCCATGCAGTTGCCGGCGCAGCCGCCATGCTTGCCAGGCGGCAAGGCCGGCCACCAGCGTGGCGCTGGCCGCCAGCCAGGGCCATGGCCCCGGACCGGCGCCCGCATCGCCGGCGGCGGCCGCTGGCGCAGCCCATGCCAGCACTGGCCAGCGGCAGGCCAGCAGGATCCGGGCGAGCGGACCCAGCGCACGCCGCCGCAGGCGTCGTGCGCTGGATCTGGTGAGGCTGCGATGCGACAAATGCATCCCTTTCTGCTGCGTGATGGGCCTGGATCGGGCGGTATGGTGCGGGCCGGAACGCGGCCGGTATCCTGTTCTGGCGGCAACTATAGCACCGAATATTTATGCCGACTATCTAACTTCAAGCACTGTGGCAAAGGCATATTTTTCCTCACGGAATCGCCAATTTTCTGCCGGGCCGGTGAGAATTCGAGAGAAAAAAGCATGAAAATCATGCTAATAAAGATAGCATCATGATAGTTGCTGCAAGTCAGCTAAACGAGCCGGCGAACTGGTAGCGGTGGCCCGGATGCCACATGGTGGCAATCGAGGCAATCTTGCCGTCTGACCGCGTCTGGCGGCGCAGCACCAGGCAAGCCTGTTTCATGTCGATCGCCAGCATCTCGGCGATATTGCGCGGCGCCGACAGGGCTTCGATGCTGTAGGTGGCGCCCTGCAGCGGCGCGGCCGCCATCAGGTATTCGTTCGGCGTGATGGTGGCAAAATCCTGCGCCAAGTAGTCCGGTGCGCAGGCGGGATTGACCCAGCGGTCTTCGACCTGGATCGGCACGGCGTTTTCAAAGTGCACGATCAGCGAATGGAACAGCTTTTGCTCGGACGGCAGGCCGAACTGCCTGGCCATCAGCTCGGATGGCTTGACGTGTTCGAGCACTTGCAGCTTGCTGCGGTGCAAATGGCCACGCGCGCGGACCTCATCGGCGATATTCTTGATTTCCAGCAGCGTTGCCTGGTACTTCTGCTGCGCCACATAGGTGCCGGCCCCCTGGCGCCGCGTCAGCACCTGTTCGCTGGTCAGTTCGCGCACGGCGCGGTTGACCGTCATGCGCGAAACGCCAAACTGCTTGACCAGCGCCTGCTCGGACGGGATCACGTCGCCTTCCTTCCAGCGGCCGGCGGCGATGCCGGCCAACAGAAAATCCTTGATGCGCTGGAAAATGGGCGTATTTTCTTGTGTAATCTGGTCGTCCAATGCAATCTCTCCGATGCGCGAGGCAAGGCGCGCCGCCACATGGCAGCGCGATGGCCGATTTTAGCACCGCCGCCCCTGGCCTAGCCGGCCTTCGAATTCAAAAGCAAGACCCGGAGTGCGGCCAGGACCGCCGCGTGTCACGATGGCGGCCAGTGATGAACAAAACGGGAGTGCGCCATGGTGCAACTGTATACAAACGACGAAGCCCGCTGGGACGCGGTGCGCCAGCGCGACAGCAAGGCCGATGGCCAGTTTTATTATTCGGTGCGCAGCACCGGCGTGTACTGCCGCCCGTCGTGCGCGGCGCGCCCGGCCCTGCGCGCCAACGTGGCCTTCCACGCCAGTTGCGCCGACGCGGAAGCGGCCGGTTTCCGCCCCTGCCTGCGCTGCAAGCCCGGCCAGCCGCCGCTGGCCGAACGCCAGGCCGCCATCGTCGCGCAAAGCTGCCGCCAGATCGAAGCCAGCGACGCCATGCCCGACCTTGATACCCTGGCGCAGGCGGCCGGCATGAGCCGCTTTCATTTTCACCGCGTCTTCAAGGCGCACACGGGCATCACGCCGAAAGCCTATGCGGCGGCGCGCCGTGGCGAACGGGTCAAGGCGGGCCTGGCTTTGCCGGGCACGGTGACCGATACCCTGTATGCGGCCGGCTTCAATTCCAGCGGGCGTTTCTATGCCGCCACGCCGGGTTTGCTGGGCATGACGCCGGGCGCCTTTCGCGCCGGCGGGAGCGGCGCCGTGATCCGCTTCGCGATTGCCGCCTGTTCGCTCGGTGCGCTGCTGGTCGCCAGCACCGACAAGGGCGTGTGCGCCATCCTGCTGGGCGACGATGCCGACATGCTGCTGCGCGACCTGCAGGACCGCTTTCCGCAGGCCGACCTGCGCGGCGCCGAGCCGGACTATGAGCAGACGGTGGCCAAGGTGATCGGCATGGTCGAGGCGCCCGCCCTGGGCCTGGACCTGCCGCTCGACGTGCGCGGCACGGCCTTCCAGCAGCGCGTCTGGCAGGCCCTGCGCGAAATTCCCGCCGGCAGCACCGTCAGCTATGCGGAACTGGCGCGGCGCATCGGCCTGCCCACCGGTGCGCGCGCCGTGGCGGGGGCGTGCGCCGCCAATGCGCTGGCGGTGGCGATTCCCTGCCACCGCGTGGTGCGCAACGACGGCGCGCTGTCCGGCTACCGCTGGGGCGTGGAGCGCAAGCAGCAACTACTCGACCGCGAGGCGGGCAAATGAAAACGGTGCTTGACTGGCAGGCCATCGAGGACGACCTCAACTGCCATGGCTGCGCCTTGGTGCCGGGCCTGATGGCACCGGCGGCCTGTACAGCGCTGGCGGCGCAATATGAAGAGCCGCAACGCTTTCGCAGCAGGGTGGTAATGGAGCGCCATGGTTTTGGCCGCGGCCAATACCAGTATTTTGCCTATCCGCTGCCGGAAGCGGTGGCCGCCCTGCGCACGGCGCTGTATGCGCCGCTGGCGGCGATTGCCAACCGCTGGCAGGCGGCGATGGGGCTGGAGGCGCGCTTTCCGTCGGAACATGACGCATTCCTGGCGCGCTGCCATGCGGCGGGGCAGGCGCGGCCCACGCCCTTGCTGCTGCGCTATGGCGAGGGCGACTACAACTGTCTGCACCAGGACCTGTATGGCGAGCATGTGTTTCCGCTGCAATTGGCCGTGCTGTTGTCGCGCCCGCAGCTGGACTTTACGGGCGGCGAGTTCGTGCTGACGGAACAGCGCCCGCGCATGCAGTCGCGCGTGGAAGTGGTGCCCTTGCTGCAGGGCGACGCCGTGATCTTTCCCGTCGCGCAGCGCCCCGTGAATGGCGTGCGTGGCAGTTACAGAGTCGGCATGCGCCATGGCGTGTCGCGCCTGCGCTCGGGCACGCGCCATACCTTGGGCGTGATTTTTCATGACGCCAGCTGAAGCCGTGGCATGATGGCCGCTTCCCCGTCATCTTTTTGCTTGCCATGCCTGCGCTTTTTCGCCTGCTTTTTCTCTGCCTGATCTTCCTGCTGCCCGGCGCCCATGCCGAGGAAGCCTCCACGCCAGCGCTGGCCCTGGCCACAGCCAAGGCGCAGGCCAGTGCGGACAAGACGGCGCCGTTGACGTTTGCCAACCGGACCGTCTTCGTGTTTCGCGCCACCCTGGCCGGCTATCCGCCCGAGGAGCGGGCGGCCGGCGCGCAGCGGCGCCTGGCCGGCGTGCTGGCGAAACACGGCGCGCTCAAGGCCACCACCCACATGATTCCCGAAGGCACGCAAGTGCTGCTCGATGGGGTGCAGCTGTTTGTCGTGCTGCCCGGCGACATCAACCAGCTGGCCGGCGACAGCACGGAAAGCGTGGCCATGGAGGCCGCCGGCGAACTGGCCAAGGCCTTGCAGGAGCACCGTGAACAGGGCAACTGGCGCTACCTGGCGACCGCCGCCGGCATATGCCTGGCCGCCACCTTTGTTTTCTGGCTGGCCTGGCTGGGCCTGACGCGCTTGCACCGCTGGGCCCGGCGCCGCAGCGGCGTGCTGCTGGCCTCGCGCCTGCGCGACGTGCGCCTGAAAAACGTGCGCGTGCTGGACGCCGAACACTACATCGCCTTTGCCTACCAGTTGCTGAGCGCCGTGCTGTGGGGCTTGCGCCTGATGGCCACCTATCTGTGGCTGGCCTTCGTGCTGGGCCGCCTGCCGTACACGCGCGCCTGGGGCGAACGCCTCAGCGGCTACCTGCTCGAGGTGGCGGCCGATGTGGTGCAGTCCATCCTGGGCGCCCTGCCGGGCCTGGTGCTGGTGTGCGTGATCTTCGCCATCGCGCGCCTGGTGGCGGCCACCGCCGCTTCGCTGTTCAAGCGCGTGGAAAGCGGGCAATTGCAGATCGGCTGGCTGGACCAGGACACGGCCCTGCCGACACGCCGCATCACCAGCGTGGTGATCTGGCTGTTCGCGCTGGCGATGGCCTACCCTTATTTGCCCGGTTCGCATACGGCCGCCTTCCAGGGCCTGTCGGTGCTGGTCGGCCTGATGGTGTCGATCGGCGCGTCGAGCATCGTGGGACAAGGTGCAAGCGGCCTGATCCTGATGTACACGCGCGCCCTGCGCAAGGGAGAGTATGTGCGCGTCGGCGAGAGCGAAGGCACGGTGGTCGACGTCGGCATGTTCGAAACGCGCCTGCGCACTGGCCTCGGCGAAGAGGTGGCCTTGCCGAACGCCTGGATCATGTCGCAGACGACGAAAAATTTCTCGCGCGCCCAGGCCGGCGGCGGCTTCGTGCTCGACGCCTCGGTAACCATCGGCTACGCCACGCCGTGGCGCCAGGTGCACGCCATGCTGGAACTGGCCGCCGCCCGCACCACGGAACTGTCCAGCACGCCGAAACCCTATGTGATGCAGCTGGCCCTGCACGATTATTATGTGCAATACCGCCTGGTCGCCTACGCCAGCGCGGAAGTGCCGCGCCAGCGCGCCGAGGTGCTGAACCAGCTGCACCAGAACATCATCGACGTCTTCAACGAATTCGGCGTGCAGATGGTCTCGCCGCACTATATGGCCGACCCGCAGCAGACGCAGGTGGTGCCGCCTGAGGAGTGGTTCAGGGCGCCGGCGAAACAGGAGGGCGAGTAGCGCGGTTTATTTGGGCGACGCATGCCTTGCGCAGTCCGGGTCCATACTGGTGCTTGTATCGTGCGTCAGCTGTACAGCGCGCAGGCCATCTGTGGCAGTGGCAAGTACACAAAATTGTGTGCCATAACGCGAGGTGGGATCGGATCCGGAAGGCGGTCGTCCCATAAAGAAAACGCTGTAAATCGTGTTCTGCCTTAGCGGTCTGGCATCGCTGGCTTCGACGCCAGCCGGCGCGTGACCGTAGCGTATGCATGCGTTCTTCGGCAGGCGGTAGTCCGGGTCGCCAAACGAGGCGTTCGGAAACCTGACGGCCCAGATATCCTGCCAACCGTCGACCGACTTTTCGCTGATGATCAGCATCTTCAGGCTGGTTCTGCCGCGCTTTCGTTCTTCCTCGTCGGCAATCTTGAAACAAGGTAGCCCTTCCTCGGTGACGACCGCCGCTTCGCCCATGCGCGAGGTGGCGCTGCAGTTCATGCTGGCCAGGATAAGCAATATAAATATCAGGTATGAGTGCAGGGGCATAAGAGGCCTTATTTTGATGGTGTGGGGCTTGGGCAGACTTCGTCTCTCCACTCTTGCATATCACTTGTCACCACAATGAGTTTATGGCCACCAGTTGCCATTTTTCTCAAGCAAAATTTCCCTACATATCCTTGTGTGGGATCAGCAGGATCGTCGGGCCTGCCATTAAGGAATACGTCATACAATCGTCCTGTCTTGAGCTGTGGCGCTGGCCTGGTCTCTGCGCTTGCCGGTGCAGTTCCATACCGGATGCAAGAGTTGGCACGGATAGGAATGGTATCCGCACCAGGCAAGATGAAGGACCATATCTTGCTTGCCGGTTTGACGGAGAGATCTGACACGTTCAGTGCGCCAATTTGCGGAATGCCGTTACGTCTTTCCTCCTTTTTGGAAATGGAAAAGCATGGCATGTCATTTACCAGGCGCACCTCAGCGTCAGCCATCCGTGACCATGCGTATGCTTCATGGGATATCAAATAAAGGCTCATGCTCAGTATTGCGGCCTGGAAGACTTGCCTTGCTTTTTTTTGCTTTAAGAAAATCATGTAGTACCTCTTCATAGAGCTTTAAAGAATGTCGATATTGCTTTTGATTCATATCATCAGGAGCATTTAAATATTTCAGTGTATAAAAATCGGCAAGTAAATTTCCTTGTGATTCCATGTTGTAGCTGGACAGTTTTTTCTCGCTCTACAGCACATATTTGTAATCCAGACCTAGGGAAGCGCTGATCAATTCGGTTTTCTGACGAGGCTGGCGCGCCAAATACCCGACCGGCAAGCCGTTCAAGCCCGTTTTTCGTTCAATTTGACGCGATGCTGCGCGTCTTTCTGGAGTCAAGACGGACTACGGGATTCGGTGATCGTAAAGCGCCGTCCAGCCAGTACCAGATTGGC
>NZ_JAFCTQ010000058.1:0-27806 GCF_049896105.1 Janthinobacterium sp. PSPC3-1
GTTGTTGAGCGTGTCATAAGTTCTCCAGTTGGTGAAGTTTACCAAACTAGAGTGTCCGAAAAAGTCAGGGTACCTCAGTGAACTGCTGTTTTATGACGAATCTGGTTCAGCCCGAATCCGCCGATTCAGTCCGGTTGGTCGCCGATTGGGCAGACGCGTGGCGTGGAACCGCTATCGCATGGTGAGCGCGTGAATGTTCTGGGTGCGCTCAGCCATGACCGCAAGCTGTACTGGCGAACGCAACGTCGGCCGACAGTACGCGACGACATGATCGCTTTTTTCGACGAGCTCGCGGCACAAAAACATACCGTGCCGCGCATTGTCGTACTGGACAATGCGTCATTTCACAAGGGGCCGCAGATTGAGAAATACCGACGAAAATGGATGGCACAGGGGCTGTTTCTGTATTACTTGCCCCCTTACAGCCCGGAACTGAATCGCATCGAGATCCTGTGGAAACAGGCCAAGTACTTCTGGCGCCGTTTCGCCGGCCTGAAAGGAAGTGAGTTGTTGAGCGAGGTGGAATCCTTGATGAAAGGTTTCGGAACTGCATTCACAATAAATTTCGTCTGACTACTTAGCCGGTATTGCCAGTGCATCAGCAATGTTGCGTTGCTGCTTTAAGGTGCTGCTGCGTCAGCTCCTGATAGTGTTCAAAGCTCATCAGCACATGCGTCAGTCGGCCTTGATCCGTGCTGAACACTGGTCGTAACAGTCATGACGAAAGCTCGCATGCATTGATTGCTGTAGAAAATTTACTACATGAATCAAGTGGGTGCAAGCGTTTTAGCTATCAAAAACCACTCAGGTCGAAGCAGATACCGGCCGCGGCCGCGGCGTCGACATTAAGCCTGTTTTGCTACCGCTATGGCATGCGCGTCAATGCTCAGCACCGCCCTTAGTCCCGGCAGGTTGTCCCCCAGCACCAGGCTGCCGCCATGCAATTGTGCCACCGCTGACACCAGGCTCAGGCCCAGGCCCACGCCCGGCGTGCCGCGGCTTGCGTCGCCGCGGTAGAAGCGTTCGACGACTTTCTTTTTTTCCTGGTCCGGCACGCCGGGGCCGTTGTCGGCCACCACCAGTTCGATCGATAGCGGCGAGCTGCGGCGCGCGTGGATGGCGATCACGCCTTGTGCCGGCGCGTATTTCAGCGCATTTTCGACCAGGTTGCCGAGCGCCTGCGCCAGCAGCAGCGGATCGCCGGCCGCATTCAGGTTGCCCTGCGGCAAAAAAGTCAGGCTGACGTCGTTCAGTTCCGCCACCGGCAAGTAAAACTCCGTCACTTCCGCCGCCAGCTTGGCCAGGTCGACCGGCACGAAGCCGCCACGGCGCGTGCCGCTGTCGATCTCGGCCAGGCGCAGCAAGGCGTTGAAAATCGCCATCACGCGGTCGACGTCGTTGATGGCGGCGTCGATCTCGGCATAGGTGTCGGCTTCCGGCGGGCGCGTGACGGACAATTCCTCGAGCCGGGCGCGCAGTTCCGACAGCGGCGTGCGCAGGTCGTGGGCGATGGCGTTCGACACGTCCTGCACGCTGTGCACCAGGTGCTCGATCTGGTCCAGCATGCCGTTTACGGTATGGGTCAGCATTTCCAGTTCGTCGCCCTGGTGCGGCGTCGGCAGGCGCTGCGTGAGCTTGCCGGCGATGATGGCGGCGGTGGTCTGGCTGATGCTGTCGACCTTGCGCAGCAGCACGCGGCGTATCAGCAGGGCGCCCAGCACCGCCACCAGCAGCACGGCGCAAGCGCAGCCGAGCAGGCCGCGCACGAACAGTTTTTCCAGTTTTTCAAAGCGATTCAGGTTGCTGGCCAGCAGCAGCCGGTAGCCGCCCGGCAGCACCGTGTGGGTCAGCTCGACCCGGCGTTCGATGCCGTCCACCAGCAAGGTCGCCGAGCAGGGGCTGGTATGGCTGGGGGCGCCGGTCGGCCAGGCGTCGAGGTTGCCGGCCAGCTTGACGCCGTTCGGCGCCATGAACAGCATCAGCCGGCCCACGCCCTGGTAGGTGCCGCTGGTCTGCGCCTCGATCGCCACCGACAGCGCGCCCGGGCCATTGCTGGCGAACAGTTTCGACAGGCGCTCGGTATCGGTTTGCAGCAATTCCGTGCGCACCTCTTCCACATTGGTTTTCCAGGTGTACCACAGCGGGCCGGCGAACATGGCCAGCACCAGCAGGCTGACGGCCACGTAGCCGGTGGCGATGGTGCGCGCCGAAAAGGCGGGCACGCGCAGCAGGGAAAACCGCTTAGGCATGGTCGCTCAGCATGTAGCCGGCGCTGCGCACCGTGCGCAGCAGCTGGGTGGGAAAGCCGGCGTCGATCTTCTGGCGCAACTTGCTGATATGCACGTCGATCACATTGGTCTGCGGATCGAAATGGTAGTCCCACACATTTTCCAGCAGCATGGTGCGCGTGACGATCTGGTTGGCATGGCGCAGCAGATACTCCAGCAGCTTGAATTCGCGCGGCTGCAAGGTCAGTTGCTTGCCGTCGCGCATCACCTTGTGCGTCAGCAGGTCGATCGACAGGCCGCCCAGCGCCAGGCTGGTCTCCACGCTTTTTTCCTGCGAGCGGCGCAGCAGGGCATCCAATCTCGCCAGCAGCTCGCCAAACGCAAACGGTTTGATCAGGTAATCGTCGCCGCCGCTTTTCAGGCCACGGATGCGCTCGTCGACGCCATCGAGGGCGCTGAGGATCAGGATCGGCACCCGGTTGCCGCTCTTGCGCAGGGTTTCCACGATGGCCAGGCCATCGATGCCGCCCGGCAGCATGCGGTCCATGATGATGGCGTCATAGGTGGCACTGACGGCGTGGTACATGCCGTCGCGGCCATTGTCGGCATGGTCCACCGTGTGTCCGGCCTCGCCCAGTCCCTTGATGACGAAGCGCGATACGCGCTCGTTGTCTTCCACTAATAATAATTTCACTGCCAGCCTCGTCTCGATCAGGTCGCGCCGTGTTCGCGCCAGCCGCCACCGAGCGCACGGTACAGTTCCAGCAGGCTGTTCCAGCGATTCAGGCGCGCCGCGACCAGGGCGATCTGCGCATTGTACAGGTCGGTCTTGGCGTTCAGCACGCTCAGGTAATCGTCGACGCCGTTGTCGTAGCGCAGTTCGGCCAGGGCCAGGCGGCGCTGCTGGGTGTCGCTGTAGGCCTGCCGCGCCGCCAGTTCCGCTTCATAGGTGCCGCGCGCGGCCAGGCCGTCGGCCACTTCGCGAAACGCCACCTGCACGCTTTGTTGGTATTGCGTGACGCCAATATCTTTCGCGATGCGCGCCGCATCGAGATTGGCCTGGTTGGCGCCGCCGTCGAACAGCGGCAGCAGCAATTGCGGCGCGAACGACCAGGCGCCCGAGCCGGCGTTGAACAGATTGCCCAGGCTGGAGCTGGCGGTACCGGCGGTGGCCGTCAAGGCGATACGCGGAAAGAATGCAGCGCGTGCGACGCCAATGCGCGCGTTTTCCGCACGCAACAACGCTTCGGCCTGCTGCACGTCAGGGCGGCGCAGCAGCAGGTCCGACGGCAGGCCGGCCGGGATGTCGGCCATCAAGGCCAGGCCGCGCAGCGGTACCGGTGCGGCCAGGTCGGCCGGCAACTGCTGGCCCAGCAGCAGCACCAGCGCATTTTTTGCCTGCGCCTGCTGGCGTATCAAGGCCGCCTGGTTGGCCTGCGCCTGCTGCACCACGCCTTGCGCCAGGGTGGCGTCGAGCTCCGATCCGGTGCCCGTGTCATAGCGCAATTTGGCGATACGGTATGATTCGCGCGCTGCGGCCTCGGTATCGTTGCTGACCACCAGCTGTTCACCGAACGCCAGCATCGACAGATATTGCTCGCTGACCTGGGCGACGAGCACGATCTGCGCCGCCTGGCGCGCGTGGCTGGTCGCCAGGTATTGTTCACGCGCCACGTCGTCGAGCGCATTCAGGCGGCCAAAGAAATCGAGCTCCCACGAAGCCGACAGCCCGGCGCTGCGGTTGTAGCTGACGCCACGGTTGCGATTCGCGTCATCGGTGCTGGCCGCATTGTTCTTGCTGTTGCTGCCAGCGACGGACAGATCGACTTGCGGCACCTTGGCCGCTTGCTGCAGCTGCAACTGGGTACGCGCCTGCTCGACCCGCAGCATGGCCACGCGCAAGTCGCGGTTGTTGTCGAGCGCGATGCGCACCAGGCGGCGCAGGCTGGCGTCGCCCAAAAATTCAGCCCAGCCGGTGTCGAACGCCGAGCGGGCGGTGTCCGTTTTTTCGGCCGCGTAGGCCGGGCCGGTGGGGTAGGCGGCTGGCGCCGCATCGGGGCGCTGATACGGTTCCTGCAGCGCGCAGCCGGCCAGGGCCAGGGCGCTGGCGGCAGCGAAAACGGTTTTCAGATAAGTCATCAGTGCGCTCCTTCTACCGCGGCGGCCGGCGTGACGGCAGCCTGTTTGGGCTTGCCCGCCACCAGCACGTAAAACAGGGGGATCATGTAAGTGGCCAGGAACGTGGCGCTCAGCATGCCGCCGATCACGCCGATGCCCAGTGCCTTCTGGCTGGCCGCGCCGGCGCCGGACGCTAGCGCCAGTGGCAGCACGCCCAGCACGAACGCCATCGAGGTCATGATGATGGGACGCAGCCGCAGCTTGGCCGCTTCCATGGCGGCGGCCAGCGGTGTCGCGCCATGCTGCTGCAACTCGCGCGCAAATTCCACGATCAGGATCGCGTTCTTGGCCGACAGGCCGATGGTGGTCAAGAGCCCCACCTGGAAGTACACGTCATTCGACATGCCGAACAGGCTGGCCGCTCCCAGCGCGCCCAAGATGCCGATCGGCACCACCAGGATCACCGAGACCGGCACCGACCAGCTTTCATACAGCGCGGCCAGGCTCAAAAATACCACCAGGATCGACAGCGCATACAGCAGCGGCGCCTGCGCACCGGCTTTTGACTCTTGCAAGGAAATGCCGCTCCATTCGTAGCCTATGCCTTGTGGCAATTGCTGCGCCAGCCGCTCCATGGCGGCCATGGCCTGGCCCGTGCTCTTGCCGGCGGCCGGTTTGCCGAGAATCTCGGCCGCTTCCACGCCGTTGTAGCGCTGCATGGCGGGCGAACCCCAGGCCCATTCGGCGCTGGCAAACGCCGAGAACGGCACCATGTCGCCCTGCTTGTTGCGCACGTGCAGCAGCTTGATATCGTCCGGGTTCATGCGGAACGGCGCGTCGGCCTGCACGTAGACGCGCTTGATGCGGTTGTCGGTGTCGAAGAAGTTGTTGATGTATTTCGAACCCCAGGCGGTGGAAAAGGTCTGGTCCACTTCGCTCAGCGAGACGCCCAGCGCGGCCGCCTTTTCATGGTCGATATTGATTTTATAGGTCGGGTTGTCGGCCTGTCCCGTAAAGCGCACCTGCATCAGGTCCGGGTCCTGGCGCGCCAGGTCCAGCAACTGGTCGCGCGCCTTGGCCAGCGCCGCGTGTCCCAGGTTGCCCCGGTCCTGCAGCTGGAACGAGAAGCCCGAGGCGGAACCGAGGCCACGGATAGGCGGCGGTTCGATCGGCGTGATCAGCGCGCCCTGGTAAGAGCCATAGCGGGCCGCAATGCGCGCGCCGAGCGCCGACACGGCCAGATTGGCATCCTTGCGCTCGCCCCATGGCTTCAGGCGCACGAACAGGCGGCCCAGGTTCTGCCCGCGGCCGTTCGAATTGGCGCCGTTGATCATCATGGTGGCGTCGACCATCGCCGCCTCGTCCTTCAGCAAGTAGCTGCTGATCTCATCGAGCACGGCACCGGTGCGCTCCAGCGTGCTGCCGGCGGGCGTTTGCACCTGCACGAACATATAGCCCTGGTCCTCGTTCGGCAGGAAGCCGCCCGGCAGGCGCATGAACAGCCACAGCACCACGCCGATCAGCGCCGCGTACACCAGCAGCCAGCGGCCCTTGTTGCGCACGATGCCGGCCACGCTGCCCAGGTAACCGTCGCGGCGCGCGTCGAACGCGCGGTTGAACCAGCCAAAGAAACCTTTTTTATCGGCATGGCCCGGATCGGGACGCTTCAGGACCATCGCGCACAGCGCCGGCGTCAGCGTCAGCGCCACGAACACCGACAGCAGCATCGAGGCCACCACCGTCAGGGAAAACTCGCGGTAGATGGCGCCCACCGTGCCGCTGGAAAACGCCACCGGCACGAACACGGCGCACAGCACCAGCGCCACGCCGATCAGCGCGCTGCTGATCTGGCCCATGGCTTTTTGCGTCGCCTCGAACGGCTCCAGGCCGTCTTCATGCATCACGCGTTCGACGTTTTCCACCACCACGATGGCATCATCGACCAAGAGGCCAATCGCCAGCACCAGGCCGAACATCGACAGGGTATTGATGGTAAAGCCCATCGCCGACATCACGCCGAAGGTACCCAACAGCACCACCGGCACCGTGATCGACGGGATCAGGGTGGCGCGCACATTCTGCAGGAACAGATACATCACGAGGAAGACCAGGATGATGCCTTCGATCAGGGTTTTCACCACCTCATGGATCGATACTTCGATAAACGGCGTGACGTCATTCGGATACACCACGCGCAGGCCGCGCGGAAAGTAGGGCGCCAGTTCGATCAGGCGCGCGCGCACGGCTTCGGCCGTGGCCAGCGCATTGGCGCCCGGCGCCAGTTGAATGCCCAGGCCCGACGCGCTCTTGCCGTTGTAGCGCACGTCGACGTTGTAGTTTTCAGGGCCCAGCGCGATGCGCGCCACGTCGGCCAGGCGCACCCTTGCGCCGTCTGGCAAGACTTTCAGCAGGATGCGGCCGAACTGCTCGGGCGTGCGCAGCAGGGTGGCCTGGGTAATCGTGGCGCTCAGCATCTGGCCCGGCACCGAGGGTGAACCACCCAGCTGGCCGCCGGAAATCTGCACGTTCTGGGTCTGGATCGCCTGGTTCACGTCCAGCGGCGTGAGCGCATAGCTGGTCAGTTTGACCGGGTCGAGCCAGACGCGCATCGCATACTGCGTGCCGAACAGATTCATGCTGCCCACGCCGGGAATGCGGCTCAGCGGGTCCTGGATATTCGACGCCACATAGTTCGAGATATCGAACTTGCTCATGCTGTTGTCGTCCGACACGAAGCCGGCCACCATCAGGAAGTCGCTGGTCGATTTCGTCACGCGCAGGCCCGACTGCTGCACTTCGGCCGGCAGGCGCGAGGTGGCGGACTGCAATTTGTTTTGCACCTGCACCTGGGCAATGTCCGGGTCGGTGCCCGGCGCAAACGTCAATGTCGTCGTCGACTGGCCCGTGTCGTCGCTGGTCGACGACATGTACAGCAGGTTGTCGATCGCGCTCATCTGCTGTTCGATGACCTGGATCACGGTATTTTGCAGGGTTTCGGCCGAGGCGCCGGGGAAGGTGGCGGCGATCTGCACCACCGGTGGCGAGACGGGCGGGAATTGTTCGACCGGCAGCTTGAAGACGGCGATGCCGCCGGCCAGCATGATGATCAGCGACAGGACGATGGCGAAAATCGGGCGGCGGATAAAGAAATGGGACATGCGGCGGTCCTCAGTTCTGTGCCACGGCGGGGGCCGGGGACGCTGCCAGCACCTTGACGGCGCTGCCGGGCTTGAGCTTCTGGATGCCGCTGACGATCACGCGCTCGCCGTCCTTCAGGCCGCTCTCCACCAGCCACTGGCCGCGCAAGAGGGTCGTGGCGACCACCGTGCGCTGCTGCGCCTTGCCGGTGGCGTCCACCAGCATCACCGTCGCCTCGCCTTGCGGGTTGCGCGTGATGGCCGGTGCCGGCACCAGCATGGCGCCTTCGCGCACGCCCTGTTTCACTTCGGCGCGCACGAACATGCCCGGCAGCAGCAAGTGTTGCGGATTCGGGAAACGCGCGCGCAGGGTGACCGAGCCGGTGGCCTGGTTCACCGTCACGCCGGAAAACTCCAGCGTGCCCTGCTCGCCATAGCTGCTGCCGTCTTCCAGTTTCAATGTCACGCTGGCCTGCTCCTTGCCGCCGCTCTTCAGGCTGCCATCCGTCAACTGGCGGCGTAGCGCCAGGCCTTCGGCGCTGGACTGCTGCAAGTCGACATACATGGGGTCGATCTGCTGCACCGTGGTCAGCAAGGTGGCGGCGCCGCCCTGCACATAGGCGCCTTGCGTCACTTGCGACACGCTCGAGCGCCCGGCGATCGGCGCCGTCACATTGGTATAGGCCAGGTTGATGCCGGCGCTGGTGACGGCGGCTTTTGCGGCGGCCACGTCGGCGGCCGCCTGCAGTTGCGCGGCCAGCGCGTTGTCGTAGGCCTGCTTGCTGACGGCATTGCCCTTGATCAGCACCTGGTAGCGTTCCAGCTGCGCGTTGTTGCTGACCAGATTGGCCTGCGCACGCTGCAGCTGCGCCTCGGCGCTGGCCAGCGCGGCGCGGTAGGGCGCGGCGTCGATCTGGTACAGCGCCTGGCCGGCGCGCACGTCGGCGCCTTCGGTAAAGCTGCGTTTCAGGACCACGCCATCGACGCGGGCGCGCACTTCGGCGATCAGGAACGGTGCCGTACGGCCAGGCAATTCGACGCTGAGCGGCACGGCGCCATGGCGCACCGTCAGCACGGACACCTCCGGCGTGGTGCTGGCGGCCGGTTTGGGCGCGGGGCTGCAGGCAGCCAGGGTCAACAGGCAAAGGGGAGCGAGAGGGCGTAGACGGGACAAGGAGGGCATGGCGCAATTCCAGAAGTCGGACAAGAACAAGGAGGTTTGTTGCACTGCACTATGCCTGCGTGCCGCTTACGCCAGCCTTTGCGGAACATTAAATTTTTTTAATGTTGGTTTATGCTGGCACGACTAGGCTGTACGCTTGCCATTCATGTCACGATCCAGGAGAAAACCATGCCTCATTTACGTTCCCTACGCGCCACGGCGATTGCCGCCGCCATGCTGGCCTTGAGCTTGCCCGCCCACGCCGAACTGGCCGCCAGCGGCGAGCCGCCGGCCGCGAAACAGGCTTGGCGTGCCGTGACGGTGGCCGAGGGCGTGCGCCAGCCCTGGGGCATCGCCTGGCTCGGCGACGGCCGCGCGCTGGTCACCAGCAAGGAGGGGAGCTTGCATATCCTGAACGGCCAGAAATTCGACGAGGTGGCGCTGGAAGGCATGCCCAAGGTATTCACGGGCGGGCAGGGCGGCCTGCTCGATATCGTGCTGCACCCGCAAGATGCGGCGAAACCGAATCCGCGCGTCTACATGACGGTGGCGACCGGCACCAACGAGGCGAATCGCACGACCCTGGTGCAGGGTGTGTTCGATGGCAAGAAGGTGACGGGGATCAAGACCTTGTTCAAGGTCTCCACCGACAAGAGTGGTGGCCAGCATTTTGGCTCGCGCCTGCTGTGGCTGCCGGACGGCACTTTGCTGATGAGCGTGGCCGATGGCGGCAATCCGCCGCTGCGCATAGGTGACCGGCTGGCGCGCGAGCAGGCGCAAAACCCGGCCACCCACCTGGGGGCTATCCTGCGCCTGACCGACGAAGGCAAGCCGGCGCCCGGCAATCCGCTGGCGGCCAAGGGCGCCTTGCCGGAAATCTGGTCGATGGGCCACCGCAATATCCAGGGCCTGGCGCGCGATCCGGTCTCGGGCCGCATCTGGGCTACCGAACACGGCCCGTATGGTGGCGACGAGCTGAACCTGGTGGTGGCCGGCGGCAACTACGGCTGGCCGCTGCAGGGCTATGGCGCCGACTATAAAACCCATGAACCGGTGGGCAAGCATGAAGTGGCCGGCATGATCGGCCCGAGCGTGGCCTGGGTGCCGTCGCCGGCGCCATCGGGCCTGGCCGTGTATTCGGGCGACAAGATTCCCGCCTGGCGCGGCAGCGTCTTCAGCGGCGGCCTGGCGGCCAAGGATATCCGCCGCGTGGCGCTCGATGCTGCTGGCCAGGTGACGGGCCAGGACCGCCTGGCCATCGGCGAGCGCGTGCGTGACGTGAAGCAGGGACCGGACGGTTACCTGTATGCGCTGACGGACGAGAGCAACGGCAAGCTGCTGCGCATCGTCGCGCAATAAACCGGCGAGCAAGGCGCCGTCTGCTTTAAGATGGCGCCTTTGTCCAGGAAGAGTGATCCATGGCCCGTGATACCTATGCCTACCGGCAGGTCGCCGTCGAATCGCGCGAGATTCAAGGCAAGCTGGAAATCCGCCCGGTGCCGGGGCAGGCGTTCTCGCCCGAGCTGGCCGTGCAATGCTCGCGCCGCCTGCTTGACCTGCGGCGCTACCCGCTGGGCAGCCGTTTTCTACTGTTCGCCAAACTGACCGACCGCCTCGGCGGCACGCCGTATCTGTACGCCTGGCATGGCGACGCCGATGTGTTGATGACGCCGGCCGAAGTGACAAAATTTCTCGGCGAATTCCGGCGCGGACGCATCTGACGCTGGCTTGATGTCAGGGACTGGTCGAGATGGTTTTCGCCAGGTCGCTCGGCGCCTTGCGCCGCCAGGCAGCCGTCAGGGCCGCCGCCAGCATGTCCAGTTCGGCGTCCGCCAGGCGCACCGTGATGCCGGCCAGCCGTTCTCCCCACAGCAGTTTTTCGCAGCCGGCCGGCGAGATGACGGTGGCGATATGCGCCGCTTCCGCATCGAGCAGCACATTGATGTGCTCATCGTCGGGCAGGGTGGCGAAGATCTTCCCGCCGACGCGAAACGCGGGCCGGTCGTGGTGCTCTTCCTCGGTGGTATCGGGAAATGACAATGCCAGATAGCGTAGTTCTTCCAGGTCGACCATTTCCTCTTTCTCCCTCAACGGACAGACAGTAATGTATGTGTGCATTTTGCCATGCTGCTTCGCCGCGTGGGGCCGGCATGCGTGAAAAGAATGCGGCGCCATGCGACAGCCGCCGCACCGTTTGTGGCGTCGGCGCGACACCCTGGCCGCATCGGCAACCGCGTCTGGGCAAGCCGCAAGCCGCATTTTTCCTCGCCGCACCGAATTTCATTGATTGCAAGAATAGTATCTTTGATTGCAAAAAGAAAAATTCTTTGCATTTGAGAATTTTCAGCTAAAATAGCGTCATTGTCTTGCCTGACCCGTCAATCGTTTTGATCCTGTTCCGGAAACCCGACCCTTTTCCAGGACGCTTGTGGCGCAATCGCGCTGCCGCAAGTCCGCCACCCGCGCGGGGTTCATGCCACCGGCCGCTCATCCCTGCAGTTTGCAGCGCACCGCCGACACGCCTCAATGCAGCGTGAATTCAGCTGAAGCGCTCCCATGCCTTTATTACTGGATACATCATGAAAAACTTGCCTAAATTTGCCTTGTCCCTGATCGTCCTTGGTGTGTTTGCCCACGCGAACGCCAGCACCATCACGATTTCAACCGGCTACTCCACCGCCAGTGCACAGACCAGCGCTGATGCCTACAAGAACGTGGTGAATGCCGCCGTCGTCACGCCGGGCGCTGGTTATGGCAGTACCAGCGTGTCGAGCTACGACAATGTCAGCAATAGCAGCCTGTTTGGCAGCAATGCCAACATCGCTTCGCGTTCGGTCATCGACTTCGGCGTCAGCGCCAGTCAGGCCGGTGCCTGGAGTTTCCGCAGCGGCGTGGACTTCGGCAAGGGCGGCGCCCTGTTCCTTGATGGCGTGGCGCTCGACTACAAGAGCAGCGACATGTGGTGGGCCGGCAATTACAACAACGCCAGTCAGTTCCTCAGCGGTTCGACAGTGCTGTCGGCTGGCAATCATACCTTGAGCATCTATGGCCTGGAAGGCTGTTGCGATGGCGGCCAGCAAGTGCAGTTCAAGGCTGGCAACAGCAGCTTCGCCAGCTTCAGTTCCACCGACGGCCTGGCCTCGGTCTCGCCGGTGCCGGAACCATCGACCTACGCCATGATGCTGATCGGCCTGGGCTTGCTGGCTTTTACAGGCCGCCGCAGCGCGCAGGCCGTCAAGTTCCAGGCATAAGCAGGCTGGACTGCATTAAAAAAGCCCGCTGGCGCGTTACCGCGCCAGCGGGCTTTTTATTGGTGCGCAGCGTTTATTCGCCGCTGTCGTCCTCGCTGTCCTCATCGCCGCTGCCGCCCTTGCCGCGTTCGGCATCGACGCCTTTTTGCAGCGCCTGCGCATCCTTGAACAGGGCGTCGGTCGTATGGTCGGGACTGAGGCGCAGCACCGGCGGATACAGCACCGACATATACAGTTCGTCGGACAGGCGGCCATTGAGTTGCAGATTGCTCAGCAAAATCATGGTCGAGCCGAGAATGGCCAGCACCGCGCCCACCAGCGCGAAGCGGCGCGGGTGCTGGGGCTTGATGGTCCACAGGTGGAAGAAAATCATGGCGCAGACGATGACGATGAACAGATGGCGTCCATAGCGGGTCAGCGATTCGAGCGACAGCGCATAGGCGGCCATGCTGCTGGCCAGTTCCCACACTTCCATCGCCACCAGGCCGCAGCCGATGATGAACACATGGCGCCCGAAACGGGCCGTCTGGCCGAACAGGCGGTTGGCCACCGCCCAGATCGAGGCCCACACCAGGCCGCCGGCCATCGCATAGGCGACGATCATCAGATAGGAAATCGGCTCGAACTTTTCCGCGTCGCCGAGCCAGTTGCTGAAAGCGGCCGAGGCGGCGATCATGGCCAGGCCCGCCACGGCCGGGCGCAATCCCTCCCAGCCATGCATGGTGGTGTCGCCGCGCTCGGGCGCCACCGGCTGGTCGGCGCCGCGCACGCGCAGCCGCGTGTGGCCCAGGCGCACCACGGTGTCGCCGTGCAGGGCCAGGGTCGCCTGGCGCTGGCCCCGGTGGATCACGCCGTTATGGCTGCCCAGGTCGCGCAGCAGCAGGCCGCCCTCGCCGTCGTCTTCGACGATGGCGTGCTCGGGCGCCGTATGCGCGTCGTCGAGGATGAAGTCGTTGTCGTAGCCGCGGCCGATGCGGATCGGCAGGGATGCCACGCGCTGGCGCTGCTGCACCTCGCCATTGGCGGCCAGGATCTCGATGTAGTAGGGCGCTCTCATGGCTTGCCCGCCAGTTTGGCTGACGGCGTGCGCGTCAGCGCTTCGAGGAAGGTGCGCGTCACGCGCAGGCCGTTGGCATACGACACGCCGCGCGCGTCGATGCGGCTTTGCAGGTTCATCAGTGGCTCATCGGTGCTGGCGGCCAGCAGGGCAAAATCATACAGGCCGGGAAATTTGCGGTAGGCGCGCACGCACACCAGGGCGCGCAGCGGCAGGCTGGCGTTCCTGACGAACTGCTCGGTGCAGTGCGGGCCCGTCAGGTGGGCGCTCTTGTAGTTGCCGAAGCTTTCGTTCTTGAACGAGGTGCTGGCCAGTTCGGCAAAGCGCAGCGCGCCCAGCTCGCTGCTGCGCAGGAACTCGTGGCGCATCGACACCTGCCCCGTTTGCAGCGCGCCGGAAATGAAGATCGCCGATTCCATCGCGCAACTCGTATTGTCGATGGTATAGGGCTTGTCGGCCTTGACGTTCGAACGGCCCCAGCAGCGCATCTGTTCCGATTCGCGCACCGGCACGCGATACGGCCCCATGGCTTTCAGGCTCAACGGCGTTGCCAGCAGGCGCGCCAGCATGGCGTCCTGGTGCGCCAGCAATTGCGCGGTGACCACCGGCTTGAAGTCCTTCGGCGGCTTGACCAGGCGCGCCGCCTGCTCCAGCAACTGCTGGGCGTAGCGGGCCGGCACCAGGAAGCTGACCAGTTCGCCGTCCAGGCGTTTCGATACATTGATGCCGGCCACGTCGCCGCTGGCCGTCACGCTGGGCCCGCCGCTCATGCCGGAATTGATGGGGCCCGTAAACATCAGCTGGTCGTAAAAGCTGCGCGTGACGACGCCGTTGTAGGCGCCTTCGGAAATGGCAAAGCCCAGGTCCAGCGGATTGCCCATCGAATACAGGTACTGGCCTTGCGTCAGGGTGGCCAGCTGCGCCGGCATCCGGAAAAAGCCCGTGCCGTGGCGGTTGACACGAATCACGGCCAGGTCGTGCAGCACATCGACCGCCAGCAATTCCACGTTGCCGCGCTGGCCGGCCGTGTCCACCCATTCGCCGACATAGGTGTCCGGGTCGAGCGCGAATTGCGACACCACGTGGTAGTTGGTGACCACCAGGTCGCCCGTGCCGATCAAGAAGCCCGAGCCGACCGACGACTGCGTGCGGCCATTTTTCAGCAGCACCCGCACCTGCAATATGTCGGCGCGCGCGGCCGTGTACAGCTTTTGCGCGGCCGAGGACGGCGGTGGCAGGGCGGCATGTTCGGTGGCGGCGGGCGCTGCCGTGGCGGGCGGCGGTTTGGCGGGGGAGGCTGGCGCCGCGGTGGCGGACGCAGTAGCGGCAGGGGCCGGCGCGGGAGCGGCGTGCGTGCCGGCGGCGGCAGACAAGCCGGCCAGCAACAAGGCAGTGTTAAATAATTTCATGCATCCTTGGGGCGTGAAGAAAGCAGGTGGCGCACCGGGCGCCACGCGCCCGGCCCGCGTGGCAAAGCTTACAGGGCGCCGTCTTCCAGCGCCGGCGCTTCGGCCGGTCTCATCATGTGGCCAAGCTTGCTTTCCTTGGTGTTCAGGTAGTGCTGGTTGAAGGCGTTGCGGTTGACCAGCAGCGGCACCCGTTCGGCCACCGTCACGCCCAGCGCTTCCATCGCCGCGATCTTGCGCGGATTATTGGTCATCAGGCGCAGGCTGTGGATACCGAACTGCGCGAACATCGGCTTGCACAAGGTGTAATTGCGCGCATCGGCCTTGAAGCCCAGCTGTTCATTGGCCTGCACCGTGTCGGCGCCCGCTTCCTGCAGGCGGTAGGCGCGGATCTTGTTGATCAGGCCGATGCCGCGTCCTTCCTGGCGCAAATACAGCAAAATGCCGCGGCCTTCCTCGGCGATGCGTTTCAGCGCGCCTTCCAGTTGCGCGCCGCAGTCGCAGCGCTGCGAAAACAGCACGTCGCCGGTCAGGCATTCGGAATGCACGCGCGCCAAGACCGGGGCGCCGTCGCCGACATTGCCCAGCACCATGGCCAGGTGCTCCTTGCCGGTCGCGTGTTCGACAAAGGCGTGCAGCGTGAACTGGGCCCACGGCGTCGGCAGTGCACAGGAAGTCGTGTAATCCAATTCGCCTGTCGCCAGGAGGTCCGCGCCGCTTTGCATGGTTGTGCTCATATAAGTAAGTGTCAAAAATAAAAGGCGCGCGGCACCACTCCGGTGCCGGCGCGCCTTGCCATCATACCAAAAAGCAGGAAAACGGTTTCCGCTGCTGCTATTTGGTTGATGCAATGCCTGGTGATAGGCCTGTACTTAAGGACACTTCACTGTTTTGCAAGGCATCAGCTGCCGATGCGTCCGCCATCGTTCTTGGTGATCACGATGGTGGCCGAACGCGGACGCTTGCCGGCGCCGTAGCCGGCGTTCGACGGCCACTGGCTGGTGTACTTGGTCGGGTCGCCGATATTGGCCACCGACGTCGTCTCGCCCGGATGCTGGATATTGATGAACATGGTCTTGCCATCGGGCGTTTCGCTGATGCCGGTGATTTCCGAACCGACCGGCCCCACCAGGAAGCGCTTGAGCGTGTCGGCGGTGGGCTTCTTGCCGATAAAGGTGTCGACCGCCAGGGTGCCGCCGGCCACCGTGGCATAGTTCAGCGTGCTCTTCGCGCCGTCGCCGACCTTGCCGGGGATGGCCGCCAGCATCATGCAGTTGGTGACATCGGTGTAAGCGCCATCGTCGGTCTGGATCCAGCAGATGCCGGTGTACGGGCTGAAGGCCAGGCCGTCCGGGCTCGAGAAATCCTGGTCGGCCGTCAGGCTGGACAGGTTGATCTTGCTGGCGTCGGCGCCGCTTTCGGCGCCGAACAGGTAGACGTCCCAGGTAAAGGCGGTGGCCGCGGCCGCGCCGGTGCCTTCCTTGAAGCGGATGATATGGCCGTTCGGGTTGCCGTTTTGCGCCGTGGTGCCCTTCATGTCGGTGTAGGCGCGCGGGTTGGCGCTGTCCGGTGCCAGCTGCGACGAGCCGCTCGGATTGACGGTGCGGTTCGAATTGTTGGTCAGCGTGTAGTAGATCTCGCCGTTGGCCGGGTTGACCGAGCACCATTCCGGGCGATCCATTTTGGTCGCGCCGACGGCGTCGGCCGCCAGGCGGGCGTTGACCAGCACATCGGCCAGGTCGGCAAATTTATAGGCGCTGTAGGCCTGGATCAGCGCGTTCGACATGGCCAGCTCGATCCACTGGCCGCTGCCGTCGGCGGCCAGCTTGGCCACGTACAGCTTGCCCGAATCGAGGTATTTGTCGCCGGTGGCGATGCGGTCCGCCGGCGTCGCGTCGGCGGCGGCCCAGACGGCGGTGGTGACGAATTTGTAGATGTATTCATTGCGCGAATCGTCGCCCATGTAGACGGCCAGCTGCTGGCCCACGGTCGGCACGCTGAACGCGGCGCTTTCGTGCGCGTAGCGGCCCAGCGCGGTGCGCTTGCGGATCACTTTGGTCTTGTCGTACGGGTCCATCTCGACGATATAGCCCATGCCGTTCAGTTCGTTGCGGTAGTCGTCGCTGCCGTTGCTCGAGGCGCCGATCTTGCTCAGGTTCCAGCGCGCGTACTTGTCATCGCTGCCGCCGGTTTCCCAGCCGTGACGCGAGGCACCGCCCTGGCTGCGGCCGTAGCGGTTCAGCGAAGCGACCGATTTGTCATTGCCGCGCGCGGCATTGTCGGTGGCCGAGCGGGTGAAGTAGCCGGCCCAGTTTTCTTCGCCGGTCAGGTAGCTGCCCCATGGCGACTTGCCGGTGCCGCAGTTGTTGATGGTGCCGCGCGTCCTGGTGCCGGTCGGCGAGAATTTCGTCACCAGCAGCGCATTGCCGCGCACCGGGCCGGAGATGTCGATCTCGGTCAGCGGCGTGACGCGGCGGTTGAAGGCGGAATCGTTGACGGTGGCCCAGGTGCTGCCGGTTTTTTTCACTTCGACCACGCTCAGGCCGTGCACGGCCACTTCCTTGTCGACTTCGGCCGCAGGGCGCGGCAGCGAGGTGGTGCCGCCATTGACGTGCAGGAAGTGCGACGACAGTTTTTCGTCGGTGGTCGCTTCGTGGTTCATCGCCAGGACGCCCCGTTCGGCGCCGGACGCCAGCGGCGCGCCGGCGGCGGACAGGCCATAGTATTCCATGCCGTCATGGTGGTCGCCGGCGCGGTTGTCGAAATCGGTATCGCTGCCGTCGTTCTTGTAGGCAGGGGTGGTGCTGCGCAGCGAGTCGCCCAGCGCGTACAGCGCGGTGGCGGTATAGCCGGCCGGTACCGAGACCACGTCGGCCAGGCTTTTCGGCACGGCGGTAAAGGCCAGCAGTTTTTCCGCTGGCGGCGTCGGCGTGACGGCGACCGGGTCGCTATCGCCACCACAGGCGGACAGACCCATGGAGCCCATGACGGCGGTGGCCGCCGTAACGGCGCTGCCGCGCAGCCAGTTGCGGCGGCTCAGGCGCGCATTCAGGATGCTGTTGAAATGGTTGTCGTGGGACGCGTTGCTGTCAATGTCGTTCAGATCGGCGGCGCTGATGGCCAGATCGTTGGGCTTGTTCATGGGCTGCGGTGTCCTGTGGTTGTGTGATGTAAATGGCAACCGGATGATAGTCATTTCATGTGACAGGCTTGTGTCAGCTGGATGACAGTCTGATGACAGGTGAAGCAGCCCAGGCCGTACTTATTTCACCTTGGCAAAGCCGCGTTCCACCAGTAACAGCATGCCGCCAAAGATGGACAGGTTTTTCAGGAAATTGGTCAATTGATCCTGGTAGTGGGCGGCGTCGGCGGCCCAGAATGCGTGGAAGACGAGTGTGGTCGGAATGAGGAACAAGGCCAGCGCCAGGGCTGCCCAGCGCGACTGCCAGCCGGTAATCAACAGCAGGCCGCCGCCCACTTCCAGTGCGATCACGCCAGCGAGCAGGATAGTGGCGAACGGCAGGCCCATGCTGCTCATGTAGCCGGCGACACCGGCATAGCCGCCGATTTTCAGCAGGCCGGAAACAAAGAAGAGCACGCCAAGCGCGGCGCGGCCAGCAGGGTACAGCAGGGCGGTAGTGTTTTTCATGATGAGATCCAGGTTCTTGTTATTGTTGAGGTGGCTGGCTGTAGCGGGCCAGTTGGCGCGCTACAGCCGGTTCAATGGCATCGCTTAGAGCCTATCCCAGTAGTGAGCGTCTTCTGCTTGCAGCTCATCAGGAGCGCGGACAAGGCGCGAGGAGGCCGCATGGCGAGCCATGCAACGACGAGCAACGCAGTCTCCGCTTCTGAGGGGCGCCAGCAGGGGGCGTATTCATCTACTGGGATAGGCTCTTAGTAGGGCAGGTCGAACAGCAAAACTTCGGCATCTTCGGCATTTGCCAGCGTTACTTTGGCTTCCTGCGTCAGTTTCAGCGCATCGCCGGCTTTCAAGGGCGTGCCGTTGACCACCAGGCTGCCGCGGATCAGGTGCACATACGCGGTGCGGCCTTCGTCCAGGGCATGTTCCAGCGCATCGCCTTCTTTCATGATGCTGGCGTAGATCGAGGCGTTCTGGTGGATCAGTACCGAGCCCTGGCGCCCGTCGGAAGATGCCACCAGGCGCAGCTTGCCCTGTTTGGTTTCCGGCGCGAAGTGTTTCTCTTCGTAGCTGGGGGCGATGCCCGTCACGTTCGGCTGGATCCAGATCTGCAGGAAATGCAGGCCATCCGTTTGCGAGTGGTTGAACTCGCTGTGACGCACCCCGCTGCCGGCGCTCATGCGCTGTACATCGCCGTAGTGCAGGACCGAACCGGTGCCCATGCTGTCTTTATGTTCCAGTGCGCCGTCCAGCACATACGAGATGATCTCCATGTCGCGGTGGCCGTGGGTGCCGAAACCCTGGCCCGGCGTGACCCTGTCTTCATTGATCACCAGCAATGGACCGAAACCCATGTGTTTCGGGTCGTGGTAGCTGCCGAAAGAAAAGCTGTGGTGGGAATTGAGCCAGCCGTGGTTTGCTGCGCCGCGTTCTTCGCTATGACGGATTTGTAACATGGTAGGACTCCATTTCTTCGTAGGTTAATGTGCGATAATTTCGAAGGATCGTTGCCCTTGTTGCCGGGCTGACTTCGTCTTTCGTGATGCGATGAAGAGAGTATAGGCCCGTCATACGAGAAAGAAAAACGGAAAAATTACCGCTCTATGATCGAAAAAATCGAATGCTAAGACTCAGCCTGGAAGCCCTGCAAATTGTCGACGCCATCGACCGCCGCGGCTCGTTCTCGTCGGCCGGCAAGGAACTGCACAAAGTGCCGTCGACCATCTCGTATACGGTGGCGAAACTCGAAGACGACCTGGGCGTGCAGGTGTTCCAGCGCAACGGCCCGAAAGTGATGCTGACGGCGGCCGGCCAGGAATTGCTGAAGGAGGGGCGCTATCTGCTGAAGGCCGCGCAGGACCTGGAACACCGCGTGCGGCGGGTGGCCTCGGGCTGGGAAACGGAACTGGCGATCGGCCTCGATTCGGTGTTTTCCGCGCTGGCGCTGGCCGGCGACATCACCGCCTTTTATAAGGTGGCGCAGCAGACGCGCTTGCGGCTGGTGCAGGAAACCTTGTCCGGTACCTGGGAAGCGCTGCTGGAACGCCGCGTCGACCTGCTGGTCGGTGCGCCCGGCGACGGCCCACCCGGCGGCGGCTATATCGCCCAGCCGCTGGGCATGCTGGACTTCGTGTTTGCCGTCGCCCCCACGCACCCGCTGGCGGCGATCGATCGGCCGCTGACGCGCGGCGACCTGCAGCATCACCGCGCCGTGGTGGTGGCCGATTCGGCGCGCCAGCTGGCGCCGCGCACGGTGGGCCTGCTGCTGGGGCAAGATGCCTTGACCGTGCCCGGCATGCAGGTAAAATTCGATTATCAGGTGCTGGGCCTGGGCTTCGGCTTCCTGCCGGGACCATGCGCGCGCGCCGCCATCGCGCGCGGCCTGCTGGTGGAAAAAACGGTGGAAGAGCCGAAGCCGGCCGAGACCTTTTATCTGGCCTGGCGCGTGGGCGAGGACGGTGCCGCCCTGCGCTGGTGGATGGCGCGCATGCGCGAGCCGGAACTGTTCGCCCGCCTGACCCGCTACCTGCCCGGCGAACCGTCCCTGCCATCGGCCTGAGCGAGGACATGGGCGCGCCGCTTTCATTCTGTGGGGCTGCAAAATGTTGACATAGGCCAACAATTTCAGGTTACTATATTCGCAGCATTTTGCGCCAAACTCCAAGCCCGATCACGGGATTTTGATGATGACATTCCCTGTAGCGCCCACTTTATGCCTTCCCCCGTTTGCTGTCGCGCGGAGGCGCCGTGCTTGAGGCCAGGGTCGCGCAGTGTTTGCGCCTGAGCCATGAAGCGCAGCAGCAGGGCGGCCCGCAACTGGCCGCCACCCTGGCGCAGTTGCAGGGCGAACTGGAGCAATTGCGTGGCGCCAGCCGGCCCGTGCTGCGCCTGGCGCCGGCCGACGCCTTGCTGGAAATCGACCTCGACGGTTATTTGATCGGCTGGAACCATGGCGCCGACCAGATGTTCGGCTATGCCGAGTTCGAAGCGCTGGGCCAGCACATCCTGTTCCTGTATCCGCCTGACGACATGCAGACCAGCCCGGTGGAACTGCTGCCGGCGCAGGCCGAAGTGGCGGTCGATGTGTTGCGCCGCAAGAAGTCAGGCGTGCTGACCTGGCTGCGCATGCAGCGCCACGCCATCCTCGACCAGTCCGGCAAGACCTGCGGCATGGCCGTGCGGCTGTCGATGCTGGCCGAACCGCTGCCCGATATCGACAAGGTGAAATTGCACGCGCGCATCATCGAAGACAGCGAGCAGGGCGTGCTGATCACCGACGCCGATGAGCGTATCGTTTCCGTCAACAGTTCCTTCAGCCGCATCACCGGTTACTCGCCGGCCGAAGCGATCGGCCGTACACCCGACCTGCTGCGCTCGGGCGTGCACGACGCCGAGTTCCGCGCCAAGGTGCGCGCCGCCATGCGCGGCCACGGTTCCTGGCGCGGTGAAATCATCGGCCGGCGCAAGAATGGAGAACTGTTTCCGCAAGCCGTGACGATCAGCGTGGTGCGCAATGAATTCGGCGACATCAGCCATGTGTTTTCCCTGTTTTCCGATATCTCGGTGCACAAGGACGCCGAGGCGCGCATGCAGCGCATGGCCAATTACGACGGCCTGACCGGCTTGCCCAACCGCTGCCTGCTGAACCAATTGGTGGTGCAGGGCCTGGCCGAAGCGAAGCGCCAGGAAACCCATGGCGCGTTGATGGTGATCGACATCAGCCGCATCGGCTCGATCAGCGACACCCTGGGCCACGAAGTGGGCGACCAGCTGGTGATCGCCATCGGCGAACTGTTCCGTGGTGCGCTGCGCGACGCGGATATCCTGGCGCGCGTCGACAACAGCAAGTTCGTCGTGGCGCTATTGCATATCGAAAAGCGCGAGCACGCGGCGAATGTGGCGCAAAAGCTGCTGAACCTGCTCGAAGCGCCGATCCGCATCGACAGCCACGCCTTGTATGTGGGCGCCAGCATCGGCATTACGGTCTATCCGGAAGACGGCATGGAAGCGCCGGCCCTGTTCCGCTTTGCCGACGTGGCCGTGGCGAAAGCGGCGCAGACCATCGAGCCGACCTTTTTGTTTTACCGCGAAGACATGAATCGCCGCGCCAAGGAGCATTTGCGCCTGGAAAGCGAAATGCGCCTCGCCCTGGGCGACCAGGAACTGGAACTGCATTACCAGCCGAAAGTGAGCTTGAGCAGTGGCCAGATCGTCGGCGCGGAAGCCTTGCTGCGCTGGAAGCATCCGCTGCGCGGCATGGTCTCGCCCGGCGTCTTTATTCCGGTCGCCGAAGAAACCAGTTTGATATTGGAACTGGGTACCTGGGTGCTCGATGAAGCCTGCCGCCAGATCCGCGAATGGGAAGACCGCGGCCTGCACATGCCGGTGATCGCCGTCAACCTGTCGGCGCGCCAGTTCGACGCCCACTTGCCGGCAAGGGTGGCGGCCGTGCTGGAACGCTACCAGGTACGGCCCGACCAGATCATGCTGGAAATTACCGAAAGCCTCTTGATGCGCGGCGCCGACAAGGTGATCGAGATCATGAACGAACTGGTGGCCATGGGCCTGGCGCTGGCGCTGGACGACTTCGGCACCGGCTATTCCAGCCTGGCGTATTTGAAGAAATTCCCGATCAGCACCCTGAAAATCGACCGCGCCTTCGTGATCGGCCTGCCCTACGAGGAAAACGATTGCGCCATCGCGCGCGCCATCGTCACCATGGCGCAGCAGCTGCGCCAGGAAATCGTCGCCGAAGGCGTGGAAACGCCGGAACAGATGCGCTTCCTGCGCAGCCTGGGGTGCGACCAGCTGCAAGGTTATCTGTTCAGCCCCGCGGTGACGGCGGGCGAGTTCGAGATCATGCTCGATGAAGGCAAGCATTTGCACCTGGAAGAGGTGATGTAGCCCTGCCGCTATATTCGCAGCAGGGCGCGAAAGCCGCGCGCCGCATAGTAGGATTCGGCACCGTTGTGATAAATAAACACTTGCCCGTAGCGGCGGTCGCCAAACAGCGCGCCGCCCAGTGTTCTCACGCTGTCCGGCGTACCTATCCAGCTGGATGTTTTCCGGTCGAATTCGCCCAGCCGCTGCAGTTGACGGTATTCCTCCTCCGTCAGCAGGGCCACTCCCATCTTGCTGGCCATCTCGATGGCGTTGCCGGCCGGCTTGTTGTCCTTGCGCGCCTGCCATGCGGCCTGGTCGAAACACAGGCTGCGCCGGCCAGCCGGGCTTTCGGCGCAGCAATCGCAAAACGCCAGCCTGTGGGTGTCGCCGTCAAGGATTACAAGGTCCGGTTCGCCGCCGGTGTCCTCCATTGCCTGCAACGCCTGCAGATGCGCCGGCGCTGCTTCCAGCCTGGCGAGAACCAGCTCCCAGGCCAGGCCAGGGTGGCGCTGCATATTGTTGCTGAAGCGGGTGTGCAAGATGCTGATCAGCTCGCTGGTATTCATCGGTATGCTCCCGGTGGTGGGCTGGTCAAGCCAGTTTGACCTTTTCCAGCAGGTAGTCAAGCATCACGCGCACGCGCGCCGGCACTTGCTGGCCCGGCCCGACAAAGACGGCGTGGACGATTTCCCTATCGCCCGGATTGAACGCTTCCAGCACCGGCACCAGCAATCCCCGGTCGATATCGGGCTGCACATGCAGCCGTGAAAAACGCCCCAGGCCCATGCCGGCCAGCACCAGCTGGCGCATGCTGTCGCCGTCGCTGATTTGCGTATTGCCTTGCGGCGTGACTTGCAGCGTGCCGCCCGCGCCATCGAGAAAAGGCCAGGTTTCGTTCTGGCAGCGAAAATTGAAAGCCAGCAGATTGTGCTGGTCCAGGTCCGCCAGCGTGCGCGGCGTGCCGTGGCGCTCCAGGTAGCCGGGCGACGCCACCACCACCATCATGTCTTCCCCGAGTTTGCGCGCCACCAGGTTCGATTCCTTCAGCTTGCCGGTGCGGATGGCGATATCGGTGCGGTCTTCCAGCAGGTCGACCACGGCGTCGCTGACCACCACGTCGAGCACGATGTCGGGATAGCGCCGGGCAAATTCGGGCAGGATGGGCAGCAGGTGGCGCACGCCAAACGGCACGAAGCAGTTGATGCGCAAGCGCCCGCGCGGCGCCGCCCCTTGCGCCGCCTCGCGCTCGGCGCCGTCGATATCGTCGAGGATGCGCTTGCTTTGTGCATAAAACGCGTCGCCTTCGGGCGTGGTGTGCAGCTGGCGCGTGCTGCGCTGGAGCAAGCGCGCACCGAGCCGCGCTTCCAGGCGATTGACCAGCTTGCTGACGGCCGACGGCGTCAGCGCCAGCTTGCGCGCCGCCGCCGTGAAGCCGCCCGCTTCCACCACCGTGACAAACACGGCCATTTCAAACGAGCGGTTGATATCTTGCCTGGCCATTGCTGAATCCATTTCACAGGTGTTTCGATTATAGAAGTCTATATCAAAAGTACTGCGGGCTCTACACTGAAGGTCTTGAATTGATCGCCGGAGAATCGCATGAGTACTACCGTTGTCACTACCAAAATGCCGCCCGGCGTGCTGTCGCTGGCCGTCGGCGCCTTTGCCATCGGCGTCACCGAATTCATTGTCGTTGGCATCCTGCCGGCGATTGCCAGGGACTTGCATATCTCCATCGAATCGGCCGGCTCGCTGGTCAGCCTGTATGCGCTGGCGCTGGCCATCGGCACGCCGCTGCTGGTGATCGGCCTGTCGCGCCTGCCGCGCAAGCTGGCCTTGCTGGGGCTGATGACGGTATTTTTGGCCGGCAATTTGCTGGCGGCGCTGTCGCATACCTTCGAACTGTTACTGGTGGGCCGGGTCATCACCGCCGTCGCGCACGGCACTTTTTTTGCCATCGGCGCCACCGTGGCGGCCAACCTGGTGCCGAAGGCCCAGGCGGGCAGGGCGATCTCCGTGATGTTTGCCGGCCTGACCCTGGCCATGGTGATCGGCGTGCCGCTCGGCAGTTTCCTCGGCAACCTGATGGGCTGGCGCTTGCCCTTCTTTGCCGTGGCGGCGTTGGCCGCGCTGGGCCTGGCCGCGATGGCGCGCTGGCTGCCGGCGGGCCTGGTGCAAGGGGCGGGCGGCAAGGCGGCCACGCAACTGGCGGCGCTCGGCAGCGGCCCCATCCTGACCATGATGGCGGTCACCGTGTTCGGTTTCGGCGGCAGCTTTGCCGCGTTTACGTTCATTACGCCGATATTGACCGACATCACCGGCTTTTCCGCCACCATGGCCAGCGCCTTGCTGATCGTGTTCGGCGCCGCCACCTTCGTTGGCAACCTGGGCGGCGGCTATCTGACCAGCCATATCGGCTGGCAAAAAGCGCTGCGCCTGATGCTGTTGCTGCTGGCCGCCACGCAAGTGGGCGTGGCGCTGGCGATCGGCTCGCAGTGGATGATGGTGGTGATGCTGTTTGTCTGGGGCGTGTTTGCGTTTGGGCTGTCGCCGGCGCTGCAGGCCGGCATGCTGGCCACGGCCGAGCGTCATACGCCGAAGGCCGTCGATTTCGCTTCCGGCCTGAATATCTCGGCCTTCAACCTCGGCATTTCGCTCGGTTCGATGCTGGGTGCGCTGATGGTGTCGCGCCAACTGATGGCGTCGTCGCCGTGGGCGGGCGTCGCCACATCGCTGCTGGCGCTGCTGCCGCTGGCCTGGCTGGCACGCCGCCGCCGGCCGGCAGCCGAGGAGGCCAGGGCGGCGGTTTGCGAGCGCTGACGGCTTACAGGTCGAACTGCGCCGACAACAGCAAGGTGCGCGCCGCCGCCGCCGTGCTGACGGTCAGCAAGGTGCTGCTCGACAGCCAGTAGTTCCTGTTGAACAGGTTCTCCACGCTGGCGCGCAAGGCCACCGGCTTGCCCATGATGGTGGTGCGGTAGCGGGCACCGGCATCGACCCGGGTCCACGACGGCATGTCCAGCGTATTGGCCACATCATAAGGCGTGGCGGCGGTGTGGATGGCGCGCGCATTGACGCTCAGGCCATGTACGCCCGGCACGTCCCAGTCGGCGCCCAGGTTGAGCGTGTACTTGGGCACGCCGATCGCGTCCTTGCCCTGGTTGACCGCGCCGGCCGAGCGTTTCAGCGTGGCGTCGTAGATGGTGGCGCTGGCCATCAGGCGCAGGTTGCGCACGGCTTCGCCGACGGCGGACAATTCCAGGCCGCGGTTGCGCTGGGTGCCGTCCATGCTGTAGATATTGGTGGCCTGGTCGGTGATGGCGTTCGGCCGGTCGATCTGGAATACCGACACGCCCGTCATGACCTGCTTGTGTTCCATCTTGACGCCCAGTTCATACTGTTTCGACTTGAACGGCGCGAACACCTCGCCCGCATTGGCGGTGGTGGCGGGCGCCGACGAGCCGCGCGTCAGGCCCGAGGTAAAGTTGCCGTACAAGGAAACATTCGGCAGCGGACGCAGCACCACGCCGGCGATCGGCGAGACGGCGCTTTCGCTGTACGAGCTGGTGACCGCGCCGGCGGCGCTGAAGTTCTGGGCTTGCACCTTTTGCTGGCGCAGGCCGCCCGTCAGCATGACGCGGCCGTCGGCGAAGGACACGGTGTCCGTCAGCGACATGCTGGTCAGCTGGGTTTCGGAGGTCTTGGTCGGCGACAGGCGTTCGCCGGTGACCTGGTACACAGGCACCGGTGCGTAGATATTCGAATCGAGCTTGGTGCTGGCGGGCGCCGCCAGGTAAAAGCTGCCCGCTTCCTGTTCCAGGCGCGAGGCCGTCAGCGTCAGCACGTGTTGCACGCCCAGCGTGTTGAAGCGTGCGCGGGCGCCCACTTCGCCGGTCTTGCTGCGCGATGCCGCGTCGTACCAGGCGCTGCTGATGCGCAGGTTGCCCAGCTCATCCATGCCATCGCCGCTGCGCGCCGACGGAAAATCCTGTTCGCTGGCGCCGTAATGGTAGCCGGCCGCGGCGTACAGCATGATCTGCGGCGACAGGTCGTATTCCAGGCGCGAGGCGATGGTGGCGTCGCGCAGCGCCAGGTCGGCGCCGGAATACACGGCGCGGTGGCCGGAAGGCGCTTGTGGCAGGCGGGTGATGCCGGGCCGGAAGCCGGTCTGCGCGCGGAAGTTGTCGGTGTCTTCGCGCTGGGCATAGCTGTCCACCGACCAGCGCAGGGCGTCGGAACGGTAGTCCAGCGCCAGCGCCACCAGGCCAAACTCCTGCTTGCCGCCGTCGATATTGGTGTCGCCCTTGCGGTAGGCGCCGTTGAAGCGCACGCCCCAGGCGTTGTCCGGGCCGAAGCGGCGGCCCACGTCCAGGTGGCCGCCCAGCAGGGCCGCGCTTTCATAGGTGGCGGTCAGGCTGGTGATGGGCTCGTCCTTGGCGCGCTTGGTGACGACATTGATATTGCCGCCGATGCTGCCATTCGGGCTGATGCCGTACATCAGGGTACCCGGACCCTTGAGCACTTCGACGCGCTCCATGAAGGCGGTCGGCATGCGGTTCGACGACGTGAGGCCGTACAGGCCGTTCAGGCCCACGTCGCCGCTGGTGACATTGAAGCCGCGGATCTGGAAGTCTTCGCTGAAGCCGCCGGTCGAGGTCATGGTGCGCACCGATGCCTCGTTGACGACCACGTCGGCCAGGGTGCGGGCCTGCTGGTCTTCGAGGATGCGGGCGGTGTAATTGGTGGTGCTGAACGGCGTGTCCATCACGTCGGCAAAGCCCAGCACGCCCAGGCCGCCGGCGCGCGCCACGCGGCCGCCCGCCAGGTCGTTGCCGCTCCTGGCGCCGGTGATCAGCACGCGGTCGATGGACGACGTATCGGCGGTGCTGGTTACCACCAGTTCCGGCATGGCGCCGGCCTGGGTGGCGATCGCCTTGCGCAGCGCATAGGCGCCGTTCGGCTGGGCCACGGCTTCCAGCCCGCTACCTTCGAGCAGGGCCGCCAGGCCCTGCTGGGCGGTGTAGTCGCCTTTCAGGCCGCTGCTGGTCTTGCCTGCGGTCAGCTTGCCGTCGATGGCCAGCAGGATGCCGGTGCTGCTGGCGAAGCGGTTCAGCGCGCCGTCCAGCGTGCCCGCGGCGATCTCGACATGGCGCCGGGCTTCCGCTGGCGACTGGGCCAGCGTGGCGCCGGCGCCCATCGACAATGCGGCCAGCAAAACGGCCTGGGCCATGCGGCGCAGGGGGAACGGTGACATTGGGTGCAACATGAAGGTGATCCTTTTCAGTCAAGATGGGAGTGATACCTGATATCCCGTATGAAAAGAAAAAAGTGCTACCGGTTTTGCCTATTTTTTTCTAGGGCGGCACATTCTGCTTACCTCTCCCGCGGGCACTATTGAAGCGCGTTGCTGTCCAAGGTCGCATG
>NZ_JAFCTQ010000059.1:0-24734 GCF_049896105.1 Janthinobacterium sp. PSPC3-1
GGCTTACGGATTTCGGGACGCATCCTACTTCTTTCTGAAAATCAAGGATGCGTTCCCCGGTAAAGTGCGATGAACCTTTTATTTTGCCGGGCGCGGCCTGGTAGTTATTGCGCCGCACGGCGGTCGCCACATCGGACGCCGTCAATCCGCGCGCCGCCAGTCTGGCGGGGTCGATCCACAAGCGCATCGCCAGTTGCTGGCCGCCGAAGGTCTCCACTTTCGCGACGCCATCGATGGTGGAAAACATCGGCTGCACCACGCGCGCCAGGTAGTCGGTCAGCTGCGCCGCCGATACCGTATCGCTGGCAAAGCCGACATAGGCGACGGCCGTGGAGTCGCCGGCCGAGCGTTCGATCACGGGGTCGAACGCGCCTGCGGGCAGCTTGTAGCGTACCTGGTTGACCTTGGCCATCACCTCGGTCAGCGCCTGGGGCGAATCGCGGTTCAGTTCCATGCGCACGGTGACCAGGCTGCCGCCCTGCACCGACGACGACGTCAGGTAGTCGATGCCTTCCACCGACGACACGGCCTGCGCGATCGGCTGCGTGACAAAGCCCTGCATCAGGTCGGCCGAGGCACCCGGATAGCTGGTGGCGATGGTGATGGTGGATGTTTCGAGCATCGGGTATTGGCGCACCGGCAGCTGCTTGATGGCGAGCATGCCGAGCATGACGATCAGGCTGCTGATCACCAGCGCCAGCACGGGGCGGCGCACGAACAGGTCGGTAAAGTTCATCGCACGGTGTCCTTTTCCAGGGTATTGGCGACCGGCTGCACCGCCATGCCATCGGCCAGTTTCAGCTGGCCCGAGGCGACCACCTGCTGGCCGGCCGCAAGACCCTTGACGATTTCCACGCGCCCTTCCGCACGTTCGCCCAGGGTGACCGCCACCCGTTTCACGGTCAGCGTTTTGCCCTGCTGCGCGACAAACACCGTGTCGCCATACGCGCTGTAGGTGACGGCCGTTTCCGGCACCGTCAGTTGTGCCTGGGTGTCGCGCGCCACCTTCACATTGGCGTACATGCCGGCCTTCAGCACGCCGCCCGGATCGCCCAGCGCCGCCTGCACCTGCACCATGCGAGCGCGTGAAATCAGGGGATCGATGGCGCTGATCTTCGCCGCAAATACCTGGTCGGGATACGCGTCGACCGTCAGCCGCACCGCCTGGCCTGGCGCCAGTCTGGCGCCGCTCTGTTCATCGAGAGAAAAATTCACCAGCAGGGATGTGGTGTCGACCAGGCTGGCCACCGTATCGGCAGGGTTCAGGTACTGGCCCGCATGCACGCGGCGGATGCCCATCTGGCCGGCAAATGGCGCACGGATGGTCTTTTGCGCGATCAGCGCCTCGGTCTGGCGCACTTCGCCCAGGGCCCCATCGCGCATGGCCAGCGCGGCATCGAGCTGTTCCTGTGTGGATGCCTTGTCCCGCAGCAGACGCAGGGTGCGCTGGTAGCCGGTCTCGGCATGATTGAGTTGCGCGCGCAGGCGCAGCAGCGTGGCCTGCTCCGGCGCGTCATTGAGCTGCACCAGCACGTCGCCAGCTTTCACCTGCTGGCCCGAGGCAAAGCGGATCTGCGTGATGCGCCCGCCCGTCTCGGCCGCCACCTGCACCTGGCGCGCCGCTTCCAGCTCGCCGACGCCGGTGAAAAAGCGCTGCTGGGTGCCGGCCAGCACGGGCGCCAGCGCCACCTTGGTCGGTGGATAGGGCGCCGCTTCGGCGGCGTGGGAATCCGGCCGTGAGAACGTGATGATGCCCGCCACCGCGAGCGTGATGGCCAGCGCACCGGCGCCGGCAAGTTGGATTTTCATGATGAAGTCTTTCGGGAAGGGCGCGTCAGAACCGCGCGTTAAACAGGAAGAACAAGGCGAGGGTCCACAGCAGCAGCACCAGGTGCGTGGTCTGCAGGCCTTCCTGGGCGACCCAGTAGCCGAACCACAGGCCACCGAGGTGCATCAGCAGCAGGAAGGCCGCCATCGCGCACAAGGCGAGATTGAGCCAGGGCAGCGCGGCTGCCAGCCCGCCACCCAGGAACAGCGCCACGCCGCTCCAGGCGGCCATCGCGCCAGCCAGCTGCAGCGCCAGCACCACGGCCAGCGCCAGCCGGTGCACGGTCAGCGAGGCCAGCGCGCGGCGCAGCAGCGGCGTGTCCATGGTCGGGTCCTGGCGCAGCGGGTCCATGCGCATGGTATTGCCGATGGCCCAGACGGCACCATGAAAGGCGTGCAGGTTGTTGATGGCGGCAATGCTGAGCCAGCAGGCCAGGCCTGAAGCGAGCACGGCTTGAAACAGCAAAATGGTATCGTGTGGCGGCATGGTCGTCCCGTAAAGAAGCTTGCCGGCATGGGACACTCGACAGCCCAGCGCTATCGGCCTATTATGCAAGAAATTGGTTGGATAACTGGCCCCATCATAGTTGAGTAAAATGAATTACACAAGTAAACGTTTGGATAATGGTGACAGCGCTGCGGCCCCGCAGACTACGGAGCGCATCCTGTATTTCATCAAGACCAAGGGTCCCGTCTCCACGGCCTCGCTGGCCAAGACCCTGGCCATGACGGGCGAGGCGGCGCGCCAGCAGGTGCAAAAACTGGTGACGGCGGGTTTGATCGAAGGGCGGATGGAAGCGCAAAGCGGCGCCGGGCGGCCACGCCAGAACTGGGTGCTGACAGCAGCGGGCCATGCGCGTTTTCCCGACACGCATGCGCAGCTGACCATCAAGCTGATCGGCTCGGTGCGCCAGCTGTTTGGCGAGGAAGGCTTGAACAGGCTGATCACGCAGCGCGAAGAGGAAAGCCGCGGCGCCTATGCGCTGGCGTGTTCGGCGCCGGACCTGCCCACGCGCCTGGCGCAGCTGGCGGCGATCCGCGATGAAGAGGGGTATATGGCCAGGGTGGAGCCCGATGGCGACGACTGGCTGCTGATCGAAGACCATTGCCCGATCTGCGCCGCCGCGCGCACCTGCCAGGGCTTTTGCCGCTCCGAACTGCAGCTGTTCCAGGAAGTGGTGGGCCCACTCGCCAGCATCGTGCGCGAGCAGCATGTGCTGGCCGATGCCATGCGCTGCGTGTACCGGATTTCCCTGTTGCCTTAAGGCCGGGGAAACAGCGGCCAGGCGGCCAGCGCCACCAGTCCCGCCGCCAGCCACACCCAGGCCCAGCTGCTGGCCGCCAGCAAGTGTGGCAGTACCACCGGCGTGGCGAACAGCCCCACATAGACGGCCGTATTGGCCATGCCGAGGGCGGTGCCGGCACTGGCGGCGCCGGCCAGGGTGGCCAGCTCCGTATAGGCCACGCCATGCCAGGCCGATACGCAGACACCGGCCGCGGTCACGGCCGCCATCAGCAGCCAGCCCGGCGCGGACAGCCCCGTTACGCCGGCCAGCAGCAGGAATGACAGCAGCGCCACCAGCACCGAGCCGCGCAGGTAGGCGGGCCGATTCGCATGGCGGTCCGTATGGCGCCCGCTCCAGATGCGCATCACCATCGCGCCCAGCTGCAGGATCACCATCACGGCGGTGATCTGCGCCAGGCCCAGGCGGCCATGGTCGTGCAGGAACACGGTGGCGTAGCTGAGGATGGCAAACTGCGGCACGCACAGCACGCCGATGCCGGCCACCATGCGCCATACCTGGCGATTGCGCAGCGGCGAAGCAGGCTTGCCGTCAAACATGCCCGTGGACGCGTTTTGCGGCCCCTTGGCGGCCTCGGCAGTGAAAGCGGGTTCATGCATCCAGCGCCACGTCAGCAGCGCCGTCACAGCGCAAAAAAGGCCCAGTACGCCAAAGACGGGCACGAAGCCGTAGCGGGCGGCCAGGGTCGGCAACAGCAGCGCCCCCAGGCCACCGCCCAATGGCACCGCTGTCTGGCGGATGCTCATCGCAAAACCGCGTTCGCCGGCGCCGAACCAGCGCATCACGGCGCGGCCGCTGGCGCCGTTGACGCTGCCGCCCAGGACCCCCACCAGCGCCAGGCCGGCCGCCAGCGAAAACAATGATGGCACCGCCGCGCCCTGCGGCGTGATCCACAGCATCAAGGTGAGCAGGGCCAGCAGGGTGCCGAGCAAGCCGGTCAGCAGCACGGGCCGGTCGCCCCAGCGGTCGGTGGCCATGCCCCACGGCAGTTCGGACAGCGCCACGCCCAGGCCCATGGCGCCCAGCGCCACTCCCAGTTCGGTATTGCTCAGGTGATAGCCGCTCCTCAGCCAGATGGCGGTGGTCGGCATGCCGTTGGCGCAGGCGGAAAAACTGGCGTTGGCGGCCACGCCGACGCCCAGCACTTTCCAGCGATGGGCAGCGTTGAATGTCGGGGTGGAGGAAACGATGGCAGGGCAGGAAGCGTTCATGGTGTTGAAAGGCTGTGATTGACCATGTCAGTGTTGCGCAGTACGATGATTCTGAATATCAGATAATTTTTATCTGATCGTTCGATAAAACCGGATGGTCATGAACGTACTCAATTTCGATATCGCTTTTTTGCGCAGCTATGTGGCCGGCATCGAGCTGGGCAGCTTTGCGCGCGCGGCCGGTAAAGTGGGCCGTTCCACGTCGGCCGTCAGCGCGCAGCTGAAGAAACTGGAGGAGCAGGCCGGCATGGCGCTGTTTCGCAAGGCGGGCCGGGGGCTGGCGCTGACCGATGCGGGCGAGATCCTGCTCGGCTACGCGCGCCGCATGGTCGAGCTGAACGACGAGGCGGCCGTCGCCCTGCGCGGGGTGGAGCTGGAAGGCTGGGTCCGGCTGGGCCTGCAGGAGGATTTTGGCGAAGCGCTGCTGCCGGCCGTGCTGGGGCGGTTTGCGCGCGCCCATCCCAAGGTGCGCATCGAAGCGCATGTGGCGCGCAATACGGAGCTGATGGAACGCCTGGAGCTGGACCAGCTCGACCTGGCGCTGCTGTGGGGCTGCAGCGGCTTGCAGGACCTGGCCGCCTGGCCGGCGCAGCGGCGCACCCTGATCGCCACGCCCGACATGCGCTGGATCGCGTCGCCCACCCTGCCTTGGGAGCCGCAGTCGGGCGAGCCGCTGCCGCTGATCGCGTTTGACCGTCCTTGCCTGTTCCAGCGCTGCGCCACCGATGCGCTGGACCGCGCCGGCATCGCCTGGCGCATCGCGTTTACCAGCCCCAGCCTGGCAGGCTTGTGGGCGGCGGCCGCTGCCGGCCTGGGCGTGACGGTGCGCACCGGCTATGGCTTGCCGGCCTCGGTCTGCGCGCTCGATGCGGTGGCGGCAGGCCTGCCCGCGCTGCCCTCGCTGTCGCTGGAACTGCTGCGCGCCGCGCACACGCCGCACCCGCCCGTCGAGCGGCTGGCGGCGCTGATCATTGAATCCTTGCAGGACTCGGCGGACAATTAAAATTCCTGCACGGTGGGGCGCAGCACGATTTCGTTGATGTCCACGCCGTCCGGCTGCTCGATGGCGTAGGCCACGGCGCGCGCCACCGAATCGGCGGGAATGGCCTGCTTGTAGAATTCTTTCAGGGCGGTCGCGCTGTCGGCGTGGCTGCTGCCATTCGTCAATTCCGTATCGACCGCGCCCGGCAGGATGGTGGTGGTGCGGATGGCGCCGCCCACTTCATGGCGCAAGCCTTCCGAGATGGCGCGCACGGCAAACTTGGTGCCGCTGTAGACAGTGCCGCCCGGACTGAACACTTTCGCGCCGGCCACCGACGAAATCGTGATGAAGTGGCCGCTGCCCTGCGCCTTGAAGTAGGGCAAGACCGCCGCGATACCGTACAGTACGCCCTTGATATTGATGTCGATCATGCGCTCCCATTCATCGACTTTCAGCGCGTCGAGAGGGGCGATGGCCATCAGGCCCGCATTGTTGATCAGCACGTCGACCTTACCGAACACGGCCAGGGCCGTTTCCACCAGGCGCGTCAGGTCGCCCGCCTGCGTGACGTCGGTACGGGCGATGGCGGCCTTGCCGCCGGCCGCCGTGATGTCCTCGGCCAGCGCATTGAGCAGGTCCATGCGCCGCGCACCGAGCACGACAGACGCGCCCAGCGCCGCCAGGTGGCGCGCGGTGGCGGCGCCCAGGCCGCTGCTGGCGCCGGTGATGATGACGACTTTTCCTGCGATATTCTGACTCATGATGATGATTCCTCGTGTGGGTGCGGCGTTGCGCCGCACCATGCGGCACACAGGCCAAGCTTAGCGCAGTGCTATGAAATTGGCAATTTCAATGCATGAATGACAATGACGGCGGCGCTGGCTCATGACCCGGACTGATCGCTTGTCCGTGATGCGATCAGCGCCCGGCTGTCATAGGCCAGCACGGTCACGGCGGCCATCGCCACGGCCAGCCCCAGCAGCATGCCACCATAGCCTGCCTGGTCGAGCAGCACGCCGGCCGCCAGCGGCACGGCCATGCGGCCGGCCGCGAACAGGCTGGCCTGCACGCCGTAATCGGCGGCGCTGTGGCCGGGCCGCGCGAAATACATCATCAGGCCAAACGCCAGGCTGGCCGCCGCGCCCATCGCCAGGGCCACCAGCAGGGCCGCGGCGATCAGGCCGGCGGGCGAGCGCAGCCACACGGCCAGCGCCAGGGCCAGCAGGCTCAGCATGGTTACGCCGGGCAGCGCGCCGGCCACGCCGATGCGGCGCACGAGACGCACCGTGGCCAGGCTGGCCAGCGCGGCCACCACGCCGCCGCCCACGCCGGCGATCAACGCCACTTGCCCGGCCGCAAAACCATGGTCGAGCAGCAGCGGTTTCAAATAAAACCAGGCGCTGCCGATGAATGGAAAGCACAGCAGCAGCAAGACGTTCCAGCGCGGCGCGGCACGCTGCGCAAAATAGCCGCGCCAGTTGCCGGATGCGTCAGGCGCCACGGCGTCGTCCCGGGACGGACGCGGCAGCCAGCACAGTCCCGCCGCGCCGAAGGCCAGCAAGGCGGCCATCAGCCAGAACGGCGCGCGCCAGCCCCAGCGTGTCTGCAGCAACAGCATCAGGCCGCCGCCGACAATCGCGCCCAGCGACAGGGCCGCCGAACGGATGCCGCCGGCGCGCAGGCGCTGCGCTTCGGGCAGCATGCGGATGGCCAGCGCATTGACGGGAATGTCGGCCCAGGTGGCCAGCAGCGCCGCGCCCATGGCCAGCGCGAACAGCGTCATGCGGTGGTCCAGCCAGTCGCGCCATCCGAGCACCAGCAGCAGCGCGCAGAACAGCAGGCACAGGGCGATACTCCAGCGCCGGTAAGCGCGCCCCTTGCCGGCGCCGGCGCTGCGCTCGATGGGGGCGGCCAGCACGAATTTGAACAGGGCCGGCACGCCGGCCAGCTGGAACAGGCCGATGTCGACGCCTGACCAGCCCTGCTGGCGCATGAGCAGGGGCAGGCCCAGCCACAGGTAGACGGCGGGCGCCGTCAGGGCCAGGTTGAGCCAGCCGAACAAGGCCTGGCGCAAGGCGGTCTGCCGCGCCGCGTTCACAGGCTGGCCTTGCGGGCGATCAGTACTTGCACCGGCGCCATGGGAAAGTCGCTGGCCTGGTATTGCTCCACGTGCCGCCAGCCGGCCGCCTGCAAGTGCATCGCCAGTTCACCCTGGCGCGTGACGTTGCGGCCCAGCATGCGCATCGGCAAATAATATGGCAGCACGCGCGACGCATCGTCGGGCGTGGGCGCGATTTCCGCCTGCACGCAGATCAGCACGCCACCGGGCGCCAGCGCCGCATGCATCTTGCGCAGGGCCGCCTGCATGTCCGGCACGAAGTGCAGCACGGACGAGCACCACACCAGGTCGTAGCTGCTGCCGATCTCGTCAACGCCCAGGTCGCCAGCGAGCGTATCGATACGTTCCGACAGCCCCGCATGGGCGATATTGGCAGCCGCCACGGCCACCGTTTCCGGCCAGTCGAACACCGTGGCCTGCATGCGCGCATGGGCTTGCGCCAGCGCGATGGCGACCCAGCCGGGGCCGCCGCCCAGGTCCAGCAGACGCAGCGGCGTGTCGCGTGACGTGAACGGCGCGATGCGCTCCATCACCGACAGCGCCGCGCGCATGGTCACCGCGCGTTGCTCCTGGCCGATCTGCTGCTGCGCGGCGGCGGCCCAGTTGACGCCGGTCGAGGTGTTATAGGACGACAAGGTCGGCTTGCCGCCGTCGCGCACCAGGCTGTGCAGCTGCGTGCCGAAATGGCGCAGCGCATGCAGGCGGTACAGCCACGCGTCGCCGCAAAAGGCAGCCGAGCTGCGGCAGAAATACCGGTGCGCCGTGGCCGCGCAGCGGTAGCTGGCCGGCTTGTCGCCGGCCTCGTCGGCCACGTTGCGGTCGAGCAGTTGCATGCTCCACAGCAGTTCCAGCAGCAGTGCCGTATGGGGCGCGTGCAGCGCCAGCGACAAGGCCAATTGGGCCGCCGTATGCGGCGTTTCCAGGGCATCGAAAATGCCCAGTTCCAGTGTGGCGGCCAGTGCATCGGCCTGGACCGGCGCGACGGCCAGGTCCCAGTACGGTTGCAGGCGATGAGGGGTATGGAATGACATGGTGTTCCTTTCGTGGATAAGGCCGGTCAGCGCGACCAGCGCAATGTCAGGCCCGCCTCGCGCGGCGGACTGTAGACGGTGACGATGCCGTTCTGGTAGCCGACCGCGTCATGGCGGCGGTCGGCGGCATTGTTGACATGGGCCACCAGGTCCCAGTCGCCCCTGCGGTAGCCGGCCGACAGGTTCAGCAGGGCATGGCCATTGCGCCGGTAGCGGTTGGCTGCGTCGAGGAAGATGGCGCCCACGCCGCTGAGGGTGGCCTGGCCATGCCAGCCCTTGTCGGCGTCATGGCGCAGGGACAGCTGGGCGCTGCGGTCGGGCGCGAAGGGATTGTGCTTGCCGTCGTAGTTGCTGGCGCCATCGCGAAACTGTCCGAAGCGCGTGCGGTTCCAGGCCAGCGCCGCCTGCGCCTGCCAGCCACGCCCCAGCAGGTAGTCGACCTCCAGCTCCGCCCCCGCCGAGCGCGCGCTGGCCGCATTGGTCAGGTAGACCATGCCGGGCGTGGGCATCTGCTGCACCTGCATTTCGTCGATCTGCATGCGGTAGACGGCGGCCGCATAGCGCAGCCGTTTCCCCAGCGTGCCTTTGGCGCCCAGCTCGATGGCACGCACGGTTTCCGGCGAAAACGCCGTATAGCGCGACGACGGCGCAAACACGTTGTAGCCGCCGGCGCGGAAACCGTCGCTCCAGGTGGCGTACAGCTGCTGCGCCTGGCTCAGTTGATACTGCAGCGACAGCTTGGGCGTGAAGCGGCTCCAGTTGCCATCCTGGCGCGCGTCGGCGGGCGTGGCGTAGTGGACCTTGTCGCGTTCGTAGCGCGCGCCGCCATCGATGCTCCAGGCGCCGCCCAGCGGCACGTTCCAGTCGGTGAACACGGCCGCCGAATTGCCGCCCAGTTTCGCGGCACTGCGCGTGAGGGCCAGCGGCAGTTTCTGTTGGTTCAGCAGGTCGTGATCATCGCGGTCGGCATACACGCCGGCCAGCCACTGCGCCGCGCCCAGCTTGCCATTGAGGCGCAGCTCCTGCGAGATGGTGCGGAAATGGTGGTCGCGCGCGATATGCAGCAGGTCGGCCGGCCGGAAATCCGTATCCTGTTGCGCCTTGTCATGGACGTCGCTGCGCGCCGTGATCGACCGCAGCGCGAGGTCCGGCGCCAGCTGGCGCGTGAGGTCCAGCGACACGCTGCTGCCGGTGGACCGGTTCCAGCTGGACGTGCCCGACTGCACCGTGGCGCGCGCGGCCGTGGGGCCGGTGGCGACGGCACCCCACAGGGCGCTGCCATCGTCATAGGCGACATGGCGGTAGCGGACAATCGCCTCGGTCAGCGCATCGGGCGTCCAGCGCAGCGCCAGTTTCAGGTGTTCGCTGTCGCGGCCGTCTTCCTTGCGGCCCGTGTTCCGGTTGCTGATAAAGCCATCCTGGCGGCGTTTTTCCAGGCCGACGCTGGCGTACAGGGTATCGGCGATCAGCGCGCGCGATAAATCCACGCGCACGGCGCGCTTGTCGCGGCTGCCCGCCACCACTTCCACCGTGCTGTGCGGCACGTTGCCGGGCAGCCTGGAATAGATGGCGATCACGCCCGCCTCCGCGTTGCGCCCATACAAGGTGCCTTGCGGACCGCGCAGTACTTCCACCCGTTCGACGCCGAGCAGATTGTCGTCAAAGCCCTGCGCCATCAGCACCGGCACGCCATCGTTGAGCAGCAGGGTGGCGCTGGAAAAGGAAAAGAAATTGGCCGTCAGGCCGCGCATCACGGGCGACAGCACGCCCGACTGGCCGAAAGGCTGGAAGGACAGGCCCGGCGTCATGGTGGCCAGGTCTTCCAGCCCGCGCGCGCCGGCGGCCTGCAGGCGGTCGTCGTCGAATACGCTCACGCTGGCTGGCGTTTGCGCCAGCAATTGCTCCTGCTTGCTGGCGCTGATGGTCACCACCGGCAAGGCGGCTTCGTCCGCATGAACGGCGCAAGGCGCCGACAACAGCAGCGTGGAGAGGATGAAGCGGGGCCGCAAAGGGCCGGTGAGGGGAAAAGACGACATGCTGGCGGGCTCCGGTAGGGATGGATAGGCATGCCAGCTATTTTATGCAACAATGAGAATAATTATCATTTGCATTTGTATGCCATCAGGCGCATTTCATCTGCATTGCGTTGAAAGGAGCAGGCATGCTGTTACAGGAATCCGACACGCCCGAATGGATGCGCCGCCAGCGCGATGCCGGCGATGGCGAAGGCCGTTTCGAGCAGACGACCATCGACGACGGGCTGCTGCTGGTGCATTCCGATTTCCGCCCGCGCCAGGCGCTGGTCGAGCAGGCCGTGCGCAGCGGCGAGGCGGGAGGACTGGTGATTACCATCGGGCTGCAGGGCAGGTCCGGCTATGTCGGGCACGATGGCGCCAAGTTGCGCTTCGAGCAGGGCCATACGACAGTGTCCGCGTTTCGCCAGGGCAGCGGCGAGCGGCGCTTCGAGGCGGGCCAGCGCGTGGCGCAATTGCGCCTGCTGGTCGATGAACCGGCGCTGGCGCGCTATGGCCATGCGGCGTTGCTGCCAGAACATGGCGTGCGGCCACTGGGGTTTGGCGCCACCACGCGCGCCAGCGGCTTGCTGGTGCGTTCCCTGCTGCACGCGCACGATGCGCTGGCCATGCATATCGGCGTACTCAGCTTGCTGTCCGAACAGCTGCGCGCGCTGCAGCCGGCGCCCGTCCTGACGACGCGCTGGAGCGAGGCCGAGATCGCGAAAATCGAGCGCGTCCATGCGCTGATGGAAGAACAGCTGGCGCAGGAACTGACGCTCGATTATCTGTGTGCGCAGGTGGGCCTGAGCCTGTTCAAGCTGAAACAGGGCTGGCGCCACCGCTACCACGACAGCCCGTATCGCACCCTGCTGGCGCTGCGCATGCGGCGCGCCCATCTGCTGCTGGAAAACGGTTGCCAGGTGGCGCAGGCGGGCTGGCAGGTGGGCTACCGCCATCCGGCCAATTTCAGCGTGGCCTTCAGCCGGTATTTCGGCTATGCGGCGAAGACGGTGGGGCGCGCCGGCGTTTGAGCAGTGCAGGTAAAATCGGCGTGCACCTTTATTCGATCGACTTCAAGGAGATACGATGTCCCGCAAACTATTTGTCAACCTGCCCGTCAAGGAACTCGACCGCTCGGTACAGTTTTTCACGGCACTGGGCTTCAGTTTCAATGCCCATTTTACGGATGAGACGGCGACCTGCATGATCGTCAGCGAGAGCAGTTTCGTGATGCTGCTGACGGAGGAAAAATTCAGGCAGTTCACGCCCAAGCAACTGTGCGATACAACGCGGGCGACGGAAGTACTGGTGTGTTTGTCAGCGGAAAGCCGGGCCGAAGTCGATCAGCTGGTGGCGAAAGCCGTGGCGGCCGGCGGCAGCCTCTACAAGGAGCCGATCGATTTCGGCTTCATGTACGGCCACAGTTTCCAGGATCCCGATGGCCATCAGTGGGAGGTGATGTTCATGGAGCCGGAAGCGATACCGCAATGATGGCGGCACCGCTTCCCTTCAAGCGGGCTTAGCTGGCCAGCGCCAGCAAATCCACCACTTCCAGCCCCGCCAGGTCTTGCGTGGTATTGCCCGCAAACGCGGCGCGGCTCGGCTGGCCGTCTTTCAGCCAGGTACGCGTGACGGCCTTGATCTGCTCCAGCGTGCAGGTCAGCACGCCGGTGCGGAACTGCTGGCGCACGGCTTCCGTCGTGCCGCGCTGCTGCATGTTCCAGGCCGTCAGCGCTTCGGCATACGGCGAGTGCGGCTTGTCCAGGCCCTTGATCACGCAGATGATGGCTTCTTCGACTTGTTCCTGCGAGAACGTGCCGTCGAGGATCTGCGTCAGGGTCACGTCGAAGTCGGCATAGGTGCCGGCCAGGCGCGGATCGCGGTAGGAGCTGAGGGTGAACGTGCCCGCGCCGGCCGCATAGCTGGCGCTGCCGCCATAGGCGCCGCCTTTTTCGCGCAGGGCCGTATGCAGCACCTGGTTGGTCATCAGTTCGGCCGCCACGGCCAGCGCCGATGCGTCCGGGCTGTGCACGCCGGGCACGGTCCAGGAGACGAAGCAATGGTTGATCTGGCTGGTCGCGTGCAAGGCCGTATTGGCCAGCACCAGCGGCACCACCGGTGGCGCGTTCACCGCGCCTTCTTCCACCACTTCTGCCTTTGCCGCAGTCTGGTCGACGCGTGGCAGGTCCAGCAGGCCGGCCAGGATCACGCCGTCCTGGTCCAGGCCGGCGCACAGCACGGTCGGCGGCTGGGCGATGATGTGGGCGTGCAGGGCGTCGAGTTCGCGCGCGATTTCCTGCAAGCCCTCGGAGGTCTTGCTCAGCTGCTGCAAGCGGCGGTAGAACGGCAGCGCGGCCGGGCCGCCGATCAGGTCGTCGAAGCGGCGCATCGGCGACAGCGGCGCGGTCGAGGCCAGCATGGCGTAGCGGCTGCCGGACTCGGCCAGGCTGCTCAATTTGTCCTGCACCAGACTTTCGATCAGGAACGCCAGGCGCTCTTCCTCATCGAAGCGCGGTTTTGCGATCCAGGCCGACAGCACGGCGGCGATCGCCTCGTGTTCTTCGCGCAGGCCGCTGGCCGAGAACGACAGTTCCACGCGCATGGTCTGCTGCGGGCGTGGAATCGCTTCCAGGCCGATATGGAACGAGGGCACCATGCTCTGGCGCCAGGCGCTGGCGTCGTCGAACGACATGTCGCCGACACCGAGTTCCGGCGCCAGGTCGGTGTACAGGCGCAGCCATGGCCACGACGCTTCCGGCAGGTGCGACACGTCGTACAGCACGTTGGCGTAGCTGATGCCGTTCGAGGCGATCGAAAACGCCACCGCGCCGTTGACGGCCTCGGGAATCGCCAGCGCCGGGCGCGGATGCGCGCTGACGTCGCCCGGGCGGATGCGCGGCAGCACTTCCGAGTTCGACGGCAGTTGCTGGTGCGCGTCAAGCGCCGCCGACTCGGCAACAATGTGCGCGCGCTGTTCGTCGCTCAGGCTGGCCTGCAAGGCCGCCAGTTTCGTGTCTTCCTGCGCCGCGCGTTCCGTGAAGAAGGCGGCGTCGGGCACCACGCGGGTGGTCAAACGGGTCGGATTGGCGATCAGCTCGCGCACCAGTTTCTTGAAAAACTCCGGGTCGTCGATCTGCTGTTCCAGCGTTTCCAGGATGGCCGCATTGTCGAAGGCGTCCATCACGTCGCCGTCATACATGGCCAGCGGCAAGGCGTGCAGCAAGCGGCCCAGGCCGTATGGCATGCGGCCGCTGCTGATTTCGCGCTGGCCATATTTGATGTCGCGCAGGGCCGCATGCAGCACGGCGGCCGGAATGCCCTCTTCCGCCGTTTCTTCCAGCGCGGTCCAGATGCGGGCATGGGCGTCGGCGATCTGTTCTTCCGTCAGGCCTTCCATGCCGATATGGAACACCATCTGGCGCGTGCCGGCGTCGCGGCCGTTCATGTCCGACGGACGGCCGTAACCGGCCGATTCCATGGCGCGCATCACGGGTGCCGACGATTCGCCCAGCAAGCCGGCCGACAGCAGGTGGGCGTGGTAGAACGCCAGCGGATCGGACGATTCGCCCAGCAGCCAGGCGAATTGCAGGCCGAACTCATCGTCGCGCGCTTCCTGCGACGGAATTTTCACGACGTTTTCCTGCGGCGCGGTCCAGGCCGGGGCCAGTTGCGGCAGGCGCCGCGGTGAAAAGCCGCTCAGTTTCGACAGGACACGCTCGGCTACCTGTTCCTGCACCGCCGATGCTTCGATATTGCCGGCGGTCATGATCACGGCTTGCGAAGGATGGTAGTGGCTGGCATGGAATTCCTTCAGCATGGCGTGCGTCAGTTCCGGGATATCGAGCGGATCGCCGCCCGATTCCACTTCGTACGTGGTGCCTTTCAACAAGGTGCTGGCGATGCCGCTGTCGAGCGCGCGCATGGGGCTGTTGAAAGCGCCCTTCATTTCATTGAAGACGATGCCCTGGTACACCAGCTTGTCGCCTTCGAACGCATGGCGCCAGCCTTCCTGGCGGAAGTTCAGGTAGTCGAGATTCGGGAAGAAGGCGGCGTCCAGGTAGACGTCCAGCAGATTGAAGAAATCCTTGCGGTCGGTGCTGGCGAACGGGTACACGGTGCGGTCCGGATAGGTCATCGCGTTCATGAAGGTGGCCGTCGAGCGGCGCAGCATCGAGAAGAAGGGGTCGCGCACCGGATAGCGGGCCGAGCCGCACAAGGCCAGGTGTTCCAGGATATGCGCGCGGCCGTCGCTCACTTCAGGCACGGTGGGAAAGGCCACCAGGAACACCATTTCAGCCTGCTCGGTATGCATGTGGATATGGCGCATGCCCGATGCGGGCTCGACGTATTGCTCGATGGTTGCCTGCAAGACTGGAATGAAGTTGCTGCTGACTTTTTCAAATGTGCTCATGCGGTATGGGATCTCTGCTGTAGGTGACTGGGGCTGACTCGGGGCTTGCATCGTATCTTGGGGCAACACGGCGAAAAGCCAGGGCTGGCCGCCGGTGTGATGGTGATTTGAGGTTTTTTCCTATTGTACTAGGACTATTCGCCGTGCGCCGCCGCTAACCTGGACAGCAGGCAATCCGGCAATCTTGTAATATCGGCCATTTGAGGGAAGGCGGCGTCATGCTGCGCCTGCTTGGCGTACCATGCGCCTTTTCCCACGCTCACCGAGCCGAAGGCCGCACCTTGTCCAGACTTTCCTTTCGCCAGCTGCTATTTGCCGCGTTTATCCTGACGGCCGGCATCATGGCGGCCACCTCGGTGCAAGCCTTGCTGACCCTGGAACACCTGGCCCGTCTCGGCCGCGAAACGGCGGCGCAGGCGATCACCCTGACGGAACAGTCGCAGCGCCTGGCCGAACGCACCCTGGCGATGGAGCGCAGCGCGCGCCAGTTCATGGTGCTGGACGACCCCGTGTTCCGCGAGCGCTATGCGGCCGCGCGCGAAGAAGCGGCGGCGGCCTTGCAAATACTGAACCGCGCCACGCCGCACTTTGCGCCGCAGCTGGCCGACGAATGGACGGCGCAGGCCGAATCGGCCTGGGAAGTATTACAGGCGGGCAAGCGACGCAAGCGCGACGGTCACGCGGTGGTGTCGCGCGCCTTTGTGCGCATGGCGCAGATCAACGACACGGTGGCGCGCGACAGCAAGACGGAAATCGGCAGCCGCAATGACGATTTATTGGTGGAACTGGAACGCCAGCGCCGCTTGCTGGGCCTGCTGGTGATCGGCGCCGTGGTGCTGGCGGCCGTGCTGGCCACCTGTTTCGGTTTTTTGCTGTCGCGCCCGCTGCGCCGCATCGAGCGCGCCATCGAGCGCCTCGGCGACAAGCGCTACGACCAGACCATCGTCGTCGGCGGTCCGGCCGACACGCGCTTGCTGGGCCAGCAGCTGGACTGGCTGCGCCAGCGCCTGGCCAGTCTCGACGCCGACAAGGAACGTTTTTTGCGCCATATCTCCCACGAACTGAAAACCCCGCTGGCGGCGCTGCGCGAAGGCGTGGCGCTGCTGGAAGACGAGGTGGCCGGCAAACTCAGCGATGGTCAGCGCGAAATCGCCGGCATCCTGCAGCAGAACACGGCCTCCCTGCAAACCCAGATCGAAGACTTGCTGCGCTACAATACCGCCGCCTTTGACGCCCAGCACCTGGCGCACAGCAAGGTGGACCTGCTGGCGCTGCTGCAGGAAGTCGTGGCGGCGCAGCAATTGCAATGGCAGGCGCGCCGCCTGACGATTGATGTGCGCGGCGAGTCGCTGGTGGTCAAGGCCGACCGCGACAAGCTGGCCACCGTGCTGGCCAACCTGCTGTCGAACGCCGTGCGCTTCAGCCCCGAGGGCGGCAGCGTGCGCTTTGAACTGTCGGGCGACCAGGGCTGTGCCCGCATCGACTGCATCGACCAGGGCGCCGGCGTCGCGCCCGACGATGCCGAACGTATTTTCGAGCCGTTTTACCAGGGCGTGCGCCAGATGGCCGGTGCGCGCAACGGCAATGGCATCGGCCTGTCCATCGTGCGCGAATATATCGCCGCCCACGATGGCCGCGTCCTCCTCTTACCGCGCCCGGCCGGCGCTCACTTTCGGATAGAACTGCCCTTATGATGATCAAACTTTCCGCGCCGCTATTGGCCGCCTGCGCCCTGCTGCTGGCTGGCTGCGCCGCGCCACCGCCCGTGAAACAGACTGCCGTGCTGGTGCAGACGCCGCCGCGCATCGTCGTCGTGGCCGATCCCAAGCTCAGCGAGTTGCTGGCCTACCAGGCCAGCCTGCGCCCGATGACGCCGGCCGAACTGGTGAAAGCCCAGCTGGAACTGGCCAGGGCCGACCATGCGCCGCAAAACACGATACGGCGCGCCATGCTGCAGGCCACCCTGCGCACGCCGGGGGATCTCGCGCGCGCGCAGACCCTGCTCGATTCGATCACGCAAGCGACCAGCGACGAAGCGAAACTGCTGGTGCCGCTGGCCCAGTTCCTGTCCGGCCAGTATGCGGACTTGCGGCGCCAGGACGAGGCGGTGGAACGGCTCAACGGCCAGGTGCGCGAGGCCCAGCGCCGCAACGATCAATTGAATGAAAAACTCGAAGCGCTGAAAAATATCGAACGCAGCCTGTCGGTGCGGCCTGCCGCGGGAGCGCCGAAATGAATGCCGTGAACCATCCTCATATCCTGCTGGTCGATGACGACCCGGACCTGCTGCGCCTGCTGACGATCCGCCTGCAGGCCGGAAACTATCGGGTGACGGCGGTGGGCAGCGCGGAAGCGGCGCTGGCGCGCCTGGCGGTGGAGTTGCCGGCGCTGGTCATTACCGACGTGCAATTGCCGGGCCGCGACGGCCTGGCCCTGTTCGACGATATCCGGCGCCAGCACTCGGCCCTGCCCGTGATTTTGCTGACCGCGCACGGCACCATCCCCGACGCCGTCGACGCCACCGCGCGCGGTGCGTTTGCGTATCTGACCAAGCCGTTCGACGGCAAGGCGCTGATGGAAAAAGTGGCGTACGCCGTCAACCTGTCGACCGTGATGCCGGCCGCCGCGTCCAGCGACGAAAGCTGGCGTGCCGAGCTGATCAGCCGCAGTTCGCAGATGGCCGAGCTGCTGGCCGAAGCCAAGCTGGTGGCCGGGTCCGACGCCAGCATTTTGATCCGCGGCCCCAGCGGCACCGGCAAGGAATTGCTGGCGCGCGCCCTGCACAACGCCAGCCGCCGCGCCAAGGCGCCGTTTATCGCCGTCAACTGCGGCGCCATCCCCGAGCAATTGCTGGAATCCGAATTGTTCGGCCACGTGAAAGGCTCGTTTACGGGCGCGGTCGGCAACCGCGAAGGCCTGTTCCAGGCGGCCGATGGCGGCACCCTGTTCCTGGACGAGATCGGCGACATGCCGCTGCCGCTGCAGGTGAAATTGCTGCGCGTGTTGCAGGAACGGGCCGTGCGCCCGGTCGGCTCCGACCAGACGCGGGCGATCGACGTGCGCCTGCTGTCGGCCACCCACCGCGACCTGGACGTGGCGATGGCGGACGGCCAATTCCGCGAAGACCTGTACTACCGCCTGAACGTGGTGACCCTCACCCTGCCGCCGCTGGCCGAGCGCCGCGAAGATATCGCCCTGCTGGCGAATCATTTTTTGCACAAGCTGGCCGACAAGTATCAAAAGCCGCTGAACGGCTTTGCGCCGGACGCGCTGACGGCGCTGGTCAGCGCGCCCTGGCCCGGCAATGTACGCCAGCTGGTCAATGTAGTGGAACAGGTGTGCGCGCTGGCTACGGCGCCGCTGGTGCCCCTGAGCCTGGTACAGCGCGCCTTGCGCGTGCCGTCACTGGAAGCGCTCAGCTATAACGAGGCCAAGCAACGCTTCGAGCGCGACTACCTGATCCAGTTGCTGCGCCTGACCGACGGCAACGTGGCCGACGCGGCCAGACTGGCCGACCGCAACCGTACCGAGTTCTACCGGCTGCTGCAGAAATACGAGCTGACGCCGGCCTTGTTTCGGGGTGAAAACGACCCTGTCGCCGAATAGCGACAAAATAAAATCGTTTGAAATCAATGATTTATCGCTGGTGTTTGATATGGTGCTCACAAGCTGTCGCCGTCAGGCGACAAAAAGCGCGGTTTTCCGGGCCATGCCAGGCCGGAAAAATGCAGTTTTTATGTAAGTGGTTGATTTTAAATAAGTTATAAAAGCTGGCACGCTGCTTGCTGTATGGACCTATGTAACGCTTCAAAGTGTTGCCTTAACCAAGTAAGAAGCTTTTAACTTCATTGAGAGGAACTACCATGCAAACATCGAAACTGTTCAATACCCTGGTTGCCGCTATCGTTCTGTCGGGCGCCTCGATCACCGCTTCGCATGCCGCTGACTCCGCACCAAAAGCACAAGCTCCTGCTGACACCGTCGTAGCCGCCAACGCTGCTGCCGCAGTCCCTGATGAAACCATCACCTCGTCGGCCAAGGCCGCCCTGGGCGCCGATGCCCAAGCCGCCACCCTGCCGGTGAACGTGGCAACGCAACAAGGCGTCGTGGTCCTGTCGGGCGACGTGCCAAGCGCCGAAGCCGGCGACCGCATCGTGCAGATCGTCGCTTCCGTAAGCGGCGTGAAAGAAATCAAGAACGAACTGAAAGTCAAAGCCGCCGGCTAACGCCCTCGCGCTGTACTTTACTCCGGGTTGCCCTGTCTGCGGACAGGGCATTTTTTTGCCCTTATTTTTACCCCAAAGGCAAACCCGGGAGTCAGTCGCTTCGCGATCGGAATACGTCCCATTGGGACGTATTCCCCCGCCGGGTCCGACCCCGGCCATTTTTACGCCGTTGGGTTAATGTGCGCCCGCCACTGCGCACGGTACGCTGCCAAACCGTCCACCTTTATCGCCGCCATCACCGTCGATTGCATCGCCGGCACTTCGCCCCAGCGATGCAACATCCACCCGCCACAGGTGGTGCCGCTGGCGTCGGTCGATACGGCCACATCCTGCGCTGGCCGCAAGGCCGCCAGCACGCAGGCAAAATGGGGATTGTCGGTAAAGCTGCCTTCCACGGTGATCGTGCCCTGCGCATCCAGGGCGTCGAGGCAATAATCGCTCATCAGCGCGCAATACAGGGTGGCCAGCGCATAGTGCTCCTGCGCCGTTTGCGGCGCCGGCCCGACGATGCGGCCCGCCTGCCCGACAAACGGTCCGCCTGACTCGGCAAAACACGGCAGCGCCAGCGTGCCCTGCCTGACCAGCCGCTCGAGATCGGCGCTATCGCACACCTGCGGCGCCGCGCCCGCCAGCACCGAAAACTCGCGTCCGCCCATAAAGCGCATGCAGGCCACGGGTTGCCCAAGCGCATTGACATTGGCCAGCATGTCGGCCGTTTCATCGAGCCGGTCCAGGCGCGCACCAAACGCGGCGGCAATCGCCCAGGTGCCGGTCGACAGCACCGTGCGCGGCTGCGCATCCGCATCGGTATCCAGATAGCGCAGCAGCGAGGCATTGCTGTCATGGATGCCGCACAGCACCTGGCAATCGGGCAGCGCAGGGGTGGCTCGCACCGGCCCCAGCGGAGCCCACGCCGCTTGCAACGGTGGAAACAGCTGCGTCCATTCCATGCGATGCACCAGCGAGGAAAATGTCCCGTGCTGCGGCTGCCACAAATCCGTATGGCAACCTAATGACGTCACTTCGCTGGCGGCCACGCCCGACAGTCTCCAGGCCCAGTATTGCGGGTACGTCAGGATATGGCGCGCGCGCGCAAATTCCTGCGGATACGTTTTCGCCAGCCAGTACAGCTGCAAGCCCAGGTTCAGGCCGCACGGCAGTTGCGGCGACAGGGTGTCGGCAAACGCGGGACGCAGCGTGTCGTACTCCGCCGCCAGTGCCTGCGGCAAGGTCGATTCATAGTCGAGGATGGGCAGCACCAGCCCCGCATCGTCGACCAGCGCCGCCGTGGCGCCGTGCGTGACGGGGACAATGGCGGTAATGCGGGCCAACTGTGAAAAGGCGGCCACGGTGGTTTGCAGCCAGTCCCACAGCCGCTCCGTATCGTGGTGCGGATACGGTGCCGTGTCGAGTATGGTGTTCGGGCAGCGCTGTTCGGCCAGGATGGCGCCGGCGGCGTCGAGCAAGGTCAGCTTGGCATTGGTCTTGCCGATATCGAGTACAACGGTGGCGTCGATGATCAAGGCCCTCCTCAGGCGAGATGAAACACGGGGGCCAGCGGCACGGCAACGGGCGACGCGTCCGCCTGCGTCTCCATCAGGTCGGCCATATGATCCCACCAGCGGCGCATTACCGGATGTTGCGGCAGCGCGTCCATCGCGTGGCCGTCCACGCGGCGCAGCACGGCGAACAGCGCGCCGGTGGCCTCGTCCAGAAAGATGCTGTAGTCGCGTACGCCGGACTCGTGCAGCAAGGCCGCCAGCTCGGGCCAGATGGCGTCGTGGCGGCGTTGATATTCCACGGCATTGCCGGGTTTGAGCTGCATCCTGAAAGCGATTTGTTCCATGCGCATTGTCTTGATTATTTTTTCGTCGATTTGCGGTTCAGCAGGCGCGGCAGGGCAATCGTAATCAGCAGCAAAATGCCGACCACGATCGTCATGATGACGCCGGGAATATTGAGCAGCGCCAGGCCGTAGGTCACCATGCCCAGCAGCAGCACGGCCAGCATCACGCCGCCGATCGTACCCTTGCCGCCCGCGATGCTCACGCCGCCCAGAATCACCATGGTGATCACTTCCAGTTCCCAGCCCATGGCGATATTCGGCCGCGTGCTGCCGATGCGTCCCGTCAGCAGGTACGCCGCCAGGCCGGCCATGGCGCCCGTCAGCACGAACAGGGCAAAGCGGTAGCGGTCCACTGCCACGCCCGAGAAACGCGCGGCCACCGGATTGCAGCCGATGGCAAAGATGCGCCGGCCCCAGCTGGTCGCATGCAGCAGCACCGCAAACAGCACGGCGAAGGCCAGCAGGATCACGAACGGGCGGGGAATGATGTCGAAGAAATAGCCCTGGCCCCAGTCGATCAGCAGTTGCGGATAGCCGGTATAGGCCTGGTCGCCCAGGATCACGCTGGCCAGGCCCCGGAACAGCGCCACCGTGCCGATCGTCACGACGATGGACGGCAAGGCAAAGCGCGTCACCAGCACGCCGTTCAGGCTGCCGCACACGGCGCCCATGGCCAGCGCCACGAACAGCAGGCCTTCCGGCGGCACGCCATGGTGGTGCGCAAAACCCATCGCCACCGACGACAGCGCCAGCGTGCCCGAGACGGAAATATCGATTTCGCGGCAGATGATCAGCAAGGCCATCGGCAGCGCGATCAGCGCTTTTTCGCTGAAATTGAAGGTGCTGTCGGCCAGGTTGTAGGCGTCGAAAAAGTTCGGCAGGAACACGCTGTTGCCGATGAAGACGGCGACCAGCAGCAGCGCCAGCAGCGCTTCCCAGTGGGCCAGGTAATGCGACAGCCGCGGCGCCTTGCGGTCGAGGATGGTATAGCGCGAACCGGGCGCTTTGGGCAGTGATGTATCGTTCATGTCGGCGCTGTGGAGGGAAGTGGAAATCGCGTTCACGCGGCGCTCCTTGATGATGGTTGCAGCATGGCCAGCGGCAGGATCTGGCGCCCGGCCTTTTTATTACCGCGTGCATTGATCAGGACGGCCGTCAGGATCACGATACCCGTCAGCGCGCTTTGCCAGAACGGTGATACTTTGATGATCGGCAAGGCGTTGTTGATCACGGACAGGAACAGCGCGCCCAGTACCGCGCCGGCCACCGTGCCGGCGCCGCCGGCGATGCTGATGCCGCCGATCACGCAGGCGGCGATCACGGTAAATTCAAAGCCATAGGCAATTTCCGAATACGCGACCGCATAACGGGCCACCCACAGATAGCCGCACAGGCCGGCCATCATGCCCGACAGGCCATAGGTCCAGAACAGCCGGCGGGCCGTCGAGATGCCGACATAGCGGGCCGCCAGCGGCTGGTTGCCGATCGCATACAGGTCGCGTCCGAAACGGGTGTAGCGCGCCAAGAGCCAGGTGGCGATGATGGCGGCGGCCGCGATCCACACCAAGTGCGTGATGCCGAACAAATGGCTCAATGGAAAGGCGATAAAGCCGGCCGGCATCTGGTGCGACGAGACCCAGGCGCCGCCGGACAAGACGAACACCAGGCCGCGGTACACGCTCATGGTGCCCAGCGTCACCACGATGGGAGGCAGGTCCAGGTAGCCGATCAGATAGCCGTTGACCAGGCCCAGCAGCAGGCCGATGACCACCGCCACCAGCATCACCAGCACCAGGGGCAGCTCGGGATAATTGACGGCCAGCAGCGCCGCCATCATGCCGGACAGGGCCAGGTTGGACGCCACGGACAGATCGATGCCGCGCGTGACGATGACGAACATCTGCGTCAGCGCCAGCATGATCAGCAAGGTGCTGTCGGTCAGCAGGTTGGCCAGGCTGCCCGGCGTCAAAAAGACGGGCGCGCGCAGGCCGACCGCGCCGGCCAGCAGCACGATCAGCAGCGCCAGCTGGACTTCGCGTTGTTTCAGGTAGTGCATATGAGTTCCTCGTTGGTATGCGCGCTGCCGGACGCGGCGGCGACCACTTTTTCCGGTGTCGCCTGGGCGCGCGGCAACACGCAATTGATATGGCCCTGGTGCATCACCACCACGCGGTCGGCCATGCCGAGTACTTCCGGCAATTCCGACGACACCAGGATCACCGACAGGCCCTGCGTCACCAGCTCGCTGATAAAACGGTGCACGGCCGCTTTCGAGCCGATATCGATGCCCTTGGTCGGCTCATCGAGAATAATGACCTTCGGTTTCGTCGCCAGCCATTTGGCCAGCACCACTTTTTGCTGGTTGCCGCCCGACAGTTCCGACACCATCTGCGTGAAGTGGTGCGCCTTCAGTTCCAGCTGTTCGCTGAACTGGCGCGCAATCGCGGTTTCACGCGAACGCTTGCTGCGCAGGAAAAAACCGATGCCATCGAGGATCGGCAAGGTAATGTTCTGCACGATGGACAGCGACAGATGCGCGCCCTGGTGCTGGCGGTCTTCCGGCACATAGGCGATGCCGTGTTTGATGGCGTCGCTGGCACTGCGGATCGCCACTTCCTTGCCGGCAATTCTGACTTTACCGGTCACGCCCTGCGTGAGGCCGAACAGCGCCTGCATTACCTCGGAGCGGCCGGCGCCCACCAGGCCGTAGAAGCCGACGATCTCTCCCTGCTGCACCGAGAAACTGATATCGCGAAATTCGGTCGGATGACAGAACTGCGACACTTCCAGCAGGGTCGCTCCCAGCGCTACCTCGACCTTGGGAAATACCTGGTGAATCGCGCGGCCCACCATCAGCGACACCAGTTGCGGTTCGCTGATGTCGGCCAGCTGGCCGGCGGCGACAAAATGGCCGTCGCGCAGCACCGTATAGCTGTCGGCGACGGCAAAGATTTCATCGAATTTGTGCGAGATGAAAATGACCGCCGTGCCGGCCGCGCGCAGCTGGCCGATGATGCGGTACAGCTCGTGAATTTCGCGCTGTGACAGCGAGGCCGTCGGCTCGTCCATGATCACCACGCGCGCGTCCTGCGACAGGGCGCGGGCGATCTCCACGAAGTGGCGCTGCGCCACGCTCAGGTCCTTGACCTTGGCCAAGACCGGCAGCTGCACTTCCAGCCGCGCGAAGATCGCTTCGGCCTGGCTGGCCATCAGCGCCCAGTCGATGCGGGCCGGATAGCCGGTCTGCGGCTGGCGCCCGATATAGATGTTTTCGGCCACCGTCAGTTCGTCGAACATCACGGTTTCTTGGTGCACGGCGGTAATGCCGGCATCCATCGCGTCTTGCGGGCTGGCAAACAGCATGCGCTTGCCGTTCACTTCGATATGGCCGGCGTCCGGTTGATAAATGCCGGTCAGCGTCTTGACCAGGGTCGACTTGCCGGCGCCGTTTTCGCCGATCAGCGCCATCACTTCACCGGCGCGCACCGTCAGCGCCACGTCTTTCAGCGCGGTGACGCCATGGAAATGCTTGCAGATGCCGTGCAGGCGCAATACCGGCGCACCATTCTGCGAAATAGGGGGATTCTGTGACATGATCCGTTCACACAAGTAAAGATTTCGTAGGTCGGGTTAGCGCGCAAGCGCGTAACCCGACATGAGCCGCCAGCGATGTCGGATTACGCTACGCTAATCCGACCTTGTATTATTCCTCTCATGCGGTTGGTGGTGTTGCGAACAACATCGACCGCTGTCAAAATTCTT